>NZAX01000063.1 GCA_002687665.1 Flavobacteriaceae bacterium | reverse complement strand
CAAATTCTCAAGGAAACCTATCAATTAAACCTGGATGAGGCGACCGACCTCAGAAGCAAATTGGATAATTTATTGATCCATAAGTTTTGGGGTTATGTTATTTTTTTTCTGATCTTAACGACTATTTTTCAGGCCATATTTGATTGGAGCAGTGTGCCAATGGATTTTATAGATAAGAGTTTTGCTCGCATGAGTGATTTGGCCAAAAAACAGATGCCCGAGGGAATCTTGACTGACTTGATTGCTGAGGGGATCATTTCAGGTATAGGGGGCATAGTGATTTTTATTCCTCAAATCGCTTTTTTGTTTTTGTTCATTTCCGTCTTAGAAGAAACGGGTTATATGAGTCGCGTGGTATTTTTGATGGATCGAAGTTTGAGAAAATTTGGGTTAAGTGGAAAAAGTGTAGTCCCTTTGATGTCAGGAACTGCCTGTGCTATTCCAGCAGTCATGGCCACCCGAAACATCGAAAATTGGAAGGAGCGCTTAATCACAACCCTTGTAGTCCCATTTACTACTTGTTCCGCACGCCTGCCTGTATATATGATTCTTATCTCTTTGGTTATTCCTAATGAGCGACTGTTAGGAATCAATTATCAGGGGTTAACATTGATGGCACTTTATATAATAGGTTTTTTGATGGCTATTGTTTCTGCTTCCATTCTCAGCCGGATACTCAAATCTCCCAACAAATCTTACTTTGTAGTGGAGATGCCCAACTACAAACTTCCAATGCTCAAAAATGTGGGGATTACCGTTTGGGAAAAAACCAGATCTTTTGTTTTAGAGGCTGGTAAAATTATATTGGCAATATCAATTTTACTTTGGTTTATGGCTTCCTTTGGTCCTGGTAATAACTTTTCCAATGCTGAGCAAATAGTGACGCATCAAGCCAATAATAGTGATTTAAGTGAGTCCGAATTAGAAAATAAAATTGCTTCCTTTAAGTTGGAAAATTCCTACATCGGTATTATGGGGAAAGCTATCGAACCGTTGATTCTTCCATTGGGGTATGACTGGAAAATAGGTATTGCTTTGATCAGTTCCTTTGCAGCTCGTGAAGTTTTTGTCGGAACATTGGCCACCATCTACAGTGTGGAAAGTGATAGCCAAGAGACGATAAAAACTAGAATGGCTGGAGAGATCAGAAATGATGGGACCCGTCTTTTCAATTTACCTACGGGAATATCTTTAATGCTTTTTTATGCCTTTGCTATGCAATGTATGAGCACATTGGCAATTGTCAAAAAAGAGACCAATAGCTGGAAATGGCCCATAATTCAACTTTTTTCTATGACTGCCTTTGCTTATCTTGCAGCATTAATGGCTTACCAAATTTTAAAATAATGGAGATTTTACAATTCATGATAGCGATACTTTTAGGATTGTGGGCCCTATTTTATTTGATCCGAAAGTTTAAACCGAAAAACAAATCTGCAAATGATCAATGTTGCAGTAGAGGTTGTGATTGCTGATTAAATGTCAGGATAATCTGACTCCATAACTAAGTATTCCAATGATTTATCCATTTAGAATACAAACGTTTAGTAAAACACTACTTTCAAAATCTATATTCGAAATTTCCAGGGGCTATAAGTTTCTGTCAAAGAATTAGTTCATTTCCCAATCTTCTATCTTTGATGCATCAATTGTTCAATTTCATCAGGAGCTTTTGGAACGTTTTCCATCAAATTTAAAGGTGGGCCATCATCTTGAGTTACTACATCGTCTTCAATCCTTACTCCAAATCCCTCTTCAGGAATATAAATTCCGGGTTCTACAGTTAGTACCATATTTGCCTTTAGTGGTTGGTCTACTAATCCATAATCGTGAGTATCTAAACCAAGGTGGTGAGATGTTCCATGCATAAAATATTTTTTGTAGGCAGGCTTTTCGGGATCTTGATTTTTGACCATTGTAAGATCCAGTAGCCCTAGTTGGATTAACTCGTCAGTCATTATTTTTCCTACCTCTTGATGGTATTCTTTGATTAATACTCCAGGTACTAGTAATTGCATGGCGGCTTTTTCTACACGTAATACAGCATCATATACCTGACGTTGTCGGGGAGTAAATTTGCCTGAGACAGGAACTGTTCGGGTCATATCACTGGCATAATTTCCATATGCTGCTCCTACATCCATCAAAATCAAGTCGCCCGACTTGCATTGTTGGTTATTGTCTAAGTAGTGTAAGACGTTACAATTATTTCCAGAAGCAATGATGGGGCTGTAGGCAAATCCATCGGATCGGTTTTTAAGAAACTCGTGGGCAAATTCTGCTTCAATTTCAAACTCCCATACACCCGGTTTGATAAAAGGTAAAACCCTTCTGAACCCTTTTTCTGTAATGTCAATTGCATTTTTTATTTGACTAATTTCTTCTGTATCTTTTATTGACCTTAGCTTTTGTAGGATAAAGTTACTTTTTGCAGTGGGATGATTTGGGAATTTGGCTTTTGCCCATTTGATAAATCGGTCCTCCCTGGTTTGAGTTTCCACCTTTGCCCGATAGTGTTCGTTGGTATTAAAATAAAAAATTTCAGCCTGATCTGCCAATAACTGAAACAATTTTTCAAATTCATGTAACCAACATACAGTTTGAATTCCAGATAAAGCAGTGGCTTGTTTTGGGGTGAGTTTTTGTCCCTCCCAAACAGCGATTATCTCGCTGGTTTTTTTAATGAACAGTATCTCTCTGTACTTTGGCTCTTGTGCATCAGGAAATAAGAGTAAAATACTCTCTTCTTGATCGATTCCACTGAGATAAAATATGTCACGATGTTGAGCAAAAGGGAGGGTACTGTCTGCACTTATGGGGTAGATGTCATTCGAGTTAAAAACCGCCAGCCCTCCCTGGTCCAATGCCTGCATGAAAAGATCTCTATTTTTTGAATAGAGTTTTGAGGATAGAGGACGGTACCGCATCAACAGGTCTTTTGAGAGTTTAAAAACCTAAAATTATTAAATTTAAAGTGAGTGATGTGGATTTAGTTTTAGTTTGTTGATAGAAATAGTATGTTTTAAGCTCTAATAAGGGCCAAACGTTCAACAAAATTGGTATTGTGGAGTTGTATTTAAAATTTAGACATATAGGCTTTTCTATTCAACGTTTATGGACTAATTTTGTTATGATAAACCAACACTAATGATCAAAACTACCATCGCCAGAAAGGTAGCCATGGCTTTGTCGGGGCTCTTCTTAATTCTCTTTTTGGGGCAACACTTTACCATCAATATAACTTCGGTTTTCAGCGAAAAAACATTTAATTTTTTATCCCACTTTATGGGTAATAACCCTGTAGTGCAATTCATATTGCAGCCAGTTTTGATTTTTGGGGTGGTTTTTCACTTTATTATGGGTTTTATCTTAGAGATTAAAAATTACAAATCACGTAGTGTAAAATATATTTCTTTTAAGGGCTCAGCCAATGCCAGTTGGGTATCTAGAAATATGATCATATCTGGAATTGTAGTGCTTTCCTTTTTAGGATTACATTTTTACGATTTTTGGGTGCCAGAAATGAATTATAAGTATGTTGAGTTTCTCCCCCAAGATCCGGACCGATACTATGAAGAGTTGGTCCATAAATTCCACAGTCCTGTCAGGGTAGTCATTTATGCATTATCATTTATTTTTTTATCACTCCACCTTTTCCATGGATTTTCGTCATCTTTTCAATCGATGGGTCTAAATAATAAATATAGTCGTGGCATCAAATTATTTACTGTAGCTTTTTCACTGGTAATTCCGGCAGGGTTTATTTTTATAGCAATTTTTCACCATCTAAACGTATAATTAAATGGCAAAGTTAGATCCAAAAATACCCCATGGAAGTTTGTCCNAAAAATGGACCAACCACAAGAGTAGCATCAAACTTGTTAGTCCAGCAAACAAACGTTTGATCGANGTNATTGTTGTGGGAACTGGTTTGGCAGGGGCTTCTGCCTCNGCAACNTTGGCTGAGTTGGGNTATAATGTAAAGACTTTTTNTTTTCAAGANTCTCCTCGAAGGGCCCANTCAATTGCTGCCCAAGGAGGNATTAATGCTGCNAAAAACTATCAAGGGGATGGCGATTCTACCTACCGACTTTTCTATGACACCATAAANGGAGGGGACTATCGATCCAGAGAATCCAATGTTTATCGCTTNGCGGAAGTTTCTACCAATATAATTGATCAATGCGTTGCTCAAGGTGTTCCATTTGCCAGGGACTATGGAGGTCTGTTAGACAATCGCTCTTTTGGGGGTGTTTTGGTATCCAGAACTTTTTATGCCAAAGGACAAACCGGGCAACAGTTATTATTGGGAGCCTATTCTGCCATGAATCGCCAAATTGGTCGTGGAAAAATAAAAATGTACAATCGCCACGAAATGATGGATTTGGTTTTGGTTGATGGAAAAGCCAGAGGGATCATTACCCGAAATTTGGTAAATGGTAAAATTGAAAGACACAGTGCTCATGCAGTGGTCATTGCTTCAGGAGGATACGGTAATGTATTCTTTTTATCTACCAATGCCATGGGGAGTAATGTTTCTGCCTCATGGAAAATTCACAAACGTGGTGCGCATTTTGCAAATCCTTGTTTTACTCAAATACATCCCACATGTATTCCGGTTTCGGGAGAGCACCAATCAAAGTTGACATTGATGTCTGAATCTTTGAGAAATGATGGTAGGATATGGGTACCCAAAAAATTAGAGGACGTTAAAGCCATTAGAGCAGGACAACTTAAGGCTACCGATATTGAAGAGCAAGACCGAGATTATTATCTAGAACGCCGTTATCCCGCTTTTGGAAACCTTGTCCCCAGAGATGTGGCTTCACGTGCGGCCAAAGAACGTTGTGATGCAGGCTTTGGGGTAAACAAAACTGGAGAAGCTGTTTATTTAGATTTTGCTGCTGCTATTAGTCGATATGGAAAAGAACAAGCCCACGTTAAAGGCCTAGACGAAAACGATGCTAAATTGGTTAAAAAATTAGGGCAAGAAGTAGTTCGAGCTAAATATGGAAACCTTTTCCAGATGTATGAAAAAATTGTTGATCAAGACCCCTATGAAATGCCAATGATGATCTACCCTGCAGTTCATTACACTATGGGTGGCGTTTGGGTAGATTACAATTTGATGACTTCCATACCTGGGTGCTATGCTATTGGTGAAGCCAATTTTTCTGACCATGGCGCAAACCGACTTGGAGCATCAGCATTGATGCAAGGTTTGGCCGATGGTTATTTTGTTTTGCCATATACTATAGGGGATTATTTGTCTGATGANATTAGAACCGGTCCAATATCTACAGACTCTCCCGAGTTTGAAGCAGCTGAAAAAGAAGTTAAAGATCAATTAAAGGGTTTTATAAATAATAATGGTAAACATTCTGTGGATTATTACCACAAAAAACTGGGGAAAATCATGTGGGACAAATGTGGTATGTCGAGAAATGAAAAAGGTCTAAAAACAGCTATTTCTGATATCAAAGCATTAAGAGAAGATTTTTACAAAAACGTAAATGTTCCCGGAGATTTAGATGAATTTAATGAGCAGTTGGCNAAAGCTGGANGGGTAGCGGATTTTCTTGAGTTGGGAGAATTATTTGCCAAAGATGCTCTCGAGAGAAAAGAATCCTGTGGGGGTCATTTTAGAGAAGAATCCCAAACCACCGAAGGAGAGGCAATGAGAGATGACAAAAACTTTACCTTTGTTTCTACATGGGAGTACAAAGGAAAGCCTTCTAATGCCAAGCTCCATAAGGAGGTTTTGAAGTACGAGGAAATTGAAGTTAAAACACGTTCCTATAAATAAGAACTCAATGAATTTGAAACTTAAAATATGGCGTCAAGCCAACNTAGAGGCAAAAGGAGAGATAGTTACTTATAATATCTCTGANGTTTCACCGGATATGTCTTTTTTAGAGATGATGGACATGCATAACGAACAATTGATCGAAAAAGGAGAGGATCCTGTGGCATTTGATCACGATTGTCGCGAGGGTATCTGTGGAATGTGTTCTATGTTCATCAATGGAGANGCNCATGGACCTGATCGCTTGGTAACTACTTGCCAATTGCACATGCGAAAATTNAAAGATGGNGATACTATTACAATAGAACCNTTTAGGGCTNANGCNTTTCCNNTNATNAANGATTTGGNAGTAGANNGATCGGCNTTTGATAGAATCCAACAAGCNGGNGGGTTTGTTAGTGTAAATACTTCGGGGAATACTCAAGATGCAAATGCCATNCCAATCGACAAGCACGATGCCGATAAAGCCTTTGATGCTGCTACATGTATAGGTTGNGGNGCCTGTGTAGCCTCGTGTAAAAATGCTTCGGCCATGTTATTTGTTTCAGCTAAAGTTTCCCAATACTCCCTTTTACCNCAGGGGAAAGTTGAGGCTACTGACAGGGTTTTGAATATGGTCAATCAAATGGATGAGGAAGGTTTTGGGAATTGTACCAATACCGGTGCTTGTGAGGTTGAATGTCCAAAGGGAATCTCTTTAGAAAATATTGCCAGAATGAATCGGGAGTATNTGAGCGCATCATTAAAAGGCTAGATTCAAACTTTATGCCTTACNACTTTCGAATTTCATCAGTTTTTTTAGTAATCGTTTTAATTCTTTCCAATTTTTCATGCAAGAATCAAGTAGTCAATATTGATATTACTGGCGAGCTGATCAATCCCCGCACNTATATNATTCCTCGATCGGNTCAACCAATTATAATTGACGGTAGAGATGATGATCTCAGCTGGAAAAAAGCAACTTTTACGGAGGATTTTATCGATATAGAAGGACAAAAAANACCCGATCAAAAAACAAGACTCAAAATGCTTTGGGATGAGGATTTCTTATATATATACGCACATTTAGAGGAAAAACACATTTGGGCTACTCTAAAAAATCGGGATACNATTATTTTTTACAACAACGATTTTGAAGTTTTTATCAGTCCATCTAATAGTAATCACAACTATGGTGAGATTGAGATCAACGCCCTGAATACTGTTTGGGATTTATTGNTGGATCGACCCTACAACACTAAAGGTAATCCGATTTTTAATTGGAACATAAAGAACCTAAAAACTGCAGTTCATGTTGAAGGGACCCTTAACAATCCTGAAGATTTAGATCAATATTGGTCTGTAGAAATGGCAATTCCAATGNCAGCACTAATAGAACTCAAACGTCCACCAAAGAAAAAACCCTTACTAGGNCAACAATGGCGGATCAATTTTTCAAGAGTGCAATGGGATCATGACTTAATAGACAATAGATATTATCGAAAAAAAGAAAATGGAAAATTTCTGCGAGAAAACAACTGGGTATGGTCATCACAGGGGGCTATAAATATGCATTTGCCGGAACATTGGGGGTATATTGAATTTGGGGAATCCCCTAAAATAAACCAACAATTTGTTCACAAAACTGATGCTGAAATAGAACAAATCGTCTATGCNCTTTTTAGAAAAATAGCCTATGGTGATTATAAATATCTTAAANATAATNCCCCTGGAAAAATCATTCCCGTCCAACTTACCGGATTCGATGATCGAAAATTGAAAATTACCTTATTGAATTCTTTCACTGGTTTTGATTTAGCAGTTAAAGATCAGGTCAGTGGATTAACTTACACCATTGATGAAAAGGGCTATTTNAACCGTCCTGGAAATCAATAGAAACTNGCTGANGAAACATTGATAGCTTTGCCAGATTTAAANTAGGTATATGAAAANCCTTTATGAATGCTGTAAGCACCTTTTTCTCCTGAAATATTAATGGCAATAAAACCTACTTGGAAATCTGTTTTCCCGCTATGTTTGGATAGGATTCTTTGGATGGCTTCTTCGCAAGCCTTTTGAGGGGACCATCCATTTCTCATAAGTTCCACAATTAAGAAAGAACCTACAGTTTTAATGACAGCTTCACCCAAACCAGTGGCCGTTGCAGCACCCACTTCATTATCTACAAATAGTCCTGATCCAATTATAGGTGAGTCACCCACTCGACCTTTCATTTTATATGCTAAACCACTTGTAGTGCAGCTGCCAGAAAGATTTCCATAATCATCCAAGCATAACATTCCAATGGTGTCGTGGTTTTCGACATTTATTTCAGGAAAATATTTAGATTTTTGTAACCAGTCCTCCCATCTTTTTTTTGATGCAGGAGTTAGCAGTTTTGTTTTGTTGAACCCTTTACTGTAAGCAAATTCCTCAGCACCTGCACCTACCAAATTCACATGAGGAGTGTCTTCCATAACTTTTCTGGCCAATTTAGCTACATGCAAAATGTTTTCCACAGCCATCACAGCCCCACAATTCCCTTTATCATCCATAACACAGGCATCTAATGTTACAGAACCTGATTGATCAGGAGAGGCTCCGATACCCACGGTAGTATTCTTCTCGTTAGCCTCTTCAAAAGCTACACCTTTGACAGCAGCGTCCAATGCAGAAATTCCTGCCTCCATCAATTTACCGGAGATTAGGATTGCTTGTGGACAATTCCATGTCGCAATAGATAAGGGACTGCTGGTAAGACGATTTAGATTACTATTCAAATTTTGCGATTGGGCATCTAATGAATTAACCCCCAAAAAGCCAGAAACCGCCATACTCAACTTACCAAAAAAATTTCTCCTTTTCATTTGTGATTTAAGATGTTAAAAAAATGAAATATTTAAAACTGAAGTAAAACTAAAAACTAAGGTTGATTGATTGAACATTTTATATAAAATCATTTAATTGAAAAGTGGTCTTACAAAACAATTCATGAGTTTGTTATATTAGATAAATTATTTTGTACAAATTTAAATTCATTTATCTCAATTTAAAACAATACTTATGTGTCATGGATTCCAGAAAAGAAAAAATTTCTCGTGGTGATTTTTTAAAAACCTCTGGAACAGTAATTGGAGGGATGGTTGCACTCTCAAATTATGGTTGTTTGGCCAATATAAATTCTCTCAAGGAATTGATGATTCGGGGTAAAACAAATTTTAGCTTAGTATTACCGAAAAACTCCAATGAAAAAGAAACAAAAGCGGCACATCAATTAAAATTCTATTTATCTAAAATATCGAAAGCCCTTAAAGTTGTCAATGAAGGGGAATATAAGGGTAATAATGCTATTTACATAGGAAAAACAAACTTTGCAAAAACCGCTGAAGTAGATTCAGATTTACTGGATGAAGACGCCTATCTTTTTAAACAATTAGGAGATAACTTGATCATTGCCGGAGGTAAAGAAAATGGATTAATCAATGGAGTTTATTCCCTACTAGAATTTTTTGGTTATAGGAAATACAGTGCTGATGACCCGTTGTTAGTTCCCAGTAAAAATGATTTTAGCTTTCCAAACGATGAACTTAATACCCCAAGGATCAAATATAGAACTACCAACTATTACGATGCCAGAGATACCGATTATGAATCTTGGCATAAGCTTTCCTCTTCTGACTCGTGGGGAATGTTTGTCCACACTTTTGAGCTGTTGATCTCTCCTGAAAAATATGGTAAAACCCACCCAGAGTATTTCTCACTTATCGATGGTGAACGCAATCCAGTTACTCAATTGTGTTTATCTAATGAGGAGGTTTTTCAAACTTTGGTTTCTGAGCTTAAAGAGAGAATAGAGATGAAACCTAAGGCAAAATATTGGTCGGTCAGTCAGAACGACAATGATAAATACTGTCAATGTGGCCCTTGTTCTGATATAAATAAAAAATATGGTAATCTGCCTAGTGGCTCAATGGTTTGGTTTGTCAATAGGGTGGCACGTAAATTCCCCGATAAGATTATCTCAACCTTGGCTTATTGGTATACAAGGGCAGCACCAAGCAATATTGTTGCCGAACCTAATGTCAATATAATGTTATGTAATATAGAAAGCACAAGAGAAAAACCAGTATTTGATACTGATCCTGCTTTTACAAATGATTTAAGGGATTGGGGAAAAATGAGTCAGGACATATTGATATGGGACTACAATATACAATTTGCCAATCCGGTGAGTCCTTTCCCCAATTTGCATACCATTGGTCCTAACATCAAGTTTTACATCCAAAATAATGTTCGAGCTCTCTTTATGCAGGCTACTGGAAATAAAGGAGAGTTCGCTCATTTGAGGGCCTATCTCATAACCAAGCTGATGTGGAATCCTAATGCTGATCCTAATGCTATTATCTATGATTTTTTGGATGGTTATTATGGAAAGGCTGCTATTCCTATACTAAATTATATAGAAAGTATGAGGGAAGCATTGTTGAATGATAATTTTCGTTTGAATATCTTTGGTGACCCTAGAGATGCCGTAAAGAACTATCTAGCATCGGATAAGATGATCCATTACAATCACTTATTCGACAAGGCAGAAAAAGCTGTATTGGATGATGAACAAAAACTGACCCGAGTCAAAGAGGCCAGGTTGCCTCTTTTGATTGCGGAAATACAAATTGCAGGACAGATTCCGG
>NZAX01000062.1 GCA_002687665.1 Flavobacteriaceae bacterium | reverse complement strand
TAGCAAATGGGTCTAAATACCAAAGTCCGATGTGTTTACCTGATATTTTATCATTTACTTCCCAAACCTTTACATCTTTATTAAAAACTGGTACTTTGCCTTCTTCCACTGGTTTGAAGTCATAATTAAATAATCTACCAGCAACATAATGCATCGCATCGGTGAGTCTGTTCAATTCTAGATATTGCTTTACCCTATCAGAGTCAAGATCATATTTTTTTTGACGCACTTTCTCAGCATAATAGCGATAGTCCCAAGGTTCTATTGTAGCCTGATCATCATTTGCTATCAATTGCATGTCAGCTACTTCCTCTGCTACTCGATTAATTGCTGAGGGCCAAATGGTTTCAAGAAGATTTAAGGCGTTCTTTGGTGTTTTAGCCATTCTGTTTTGCAATCTCCATTCTGCAAAATTTTCATATCCCAATAATTGTACTCGTTCATACCTGAGTTTTAATATCTCAGCAATAATCTCTTTGTTATCGTATTCGTCTCCATTATCTCCACGAGAATAATAATTCTTCCAAACCTTTTTTCTTAACTCACGTTCTGAGGAAAAAGTAAGAAATGGGTCCATTGAGGAACGAGTGTTGATAATGGCAAATTTGCCATCCTCGCCCATATCTTTAGCTATTTGAGCAGATGATTTGATAAAATCCTTTGGGAGACCCCCTAATTGATCTTCAGTCAAAAAAGTGATGTAATTTTCTTCATCATGTAGTACATTATCAGAAAATGATGTGTAAAGCTGAGATAATTTTTTATTGATTTCTGCATATCGATTTTTTTTCTCATTGTCTAATCCAGCACCACTCATTTCATATGTTTGATAAGTCCATTCCAAAAGTCGCTGTTGATCAGCTTCCAATGGATCTTTTTTTGCTTTTTCATAAATGGTAGTGATCCTTTTGAAGAGCTTTTCATTTTGAATAATTTTTGAACGATAATCTGCAAAATGAGGAGCCAATTTTTTCTGAACTACTCTAAATTCTGGACTGGATTGATTTCTTGATAAGACACCATAATAGGCATATGCCCTTTCTAACTCAGTTCCACTTCTTTCGATGGCAACAATGGTATTTTCGAAGCTAGGAGCTGTCGTATCATTGGCAATAGTCTTAATTTCTTCCAAATGTAATTCCATAGCATATAGCATTCCATTTTCTATATCGTCAACCTTAACTTTATCAAAATCAGGGACACCTCCATATGGACCCGTCCATGTTTTTAAAAGCATATTATCAGAGTTTCTCTCAGAAAGATCACATTCAAAGAATAAAAAGTAAACTGGGATCATTAAAAGTCGAATATAGTAAGATTGAATTTTCATATATTATAATTTAAATGCTTATCCAGACTTTACAAGGATAATTTTAATTTTTCATTGGTTAAATGTTATTTTATCTATACACCTTGGCCATTTTTGGTTTTGTATAAATAAATATACAACAACTGAGTTTCAATTATGAGTGGTTTTCAGCTACTTTTATTGAAAGGTCAAACTTTGCTAAGAGATTTATAATAATCGGATGGAGTACATGATTTTAATATTTTAAAAACTCTATTAAAATTTTCCTGGGATTTAAATCCAGATTTTTCCGCTAGGGCCTCCATTGAAAAATTATCTAAGTATCCTTTCTCTATAAGCTTACAAGCATAATCAACTCTGAAAGAATTAATAAAAAGAGGAACAGACATGTTACTATTTTTTTTGATACTATCTCTTACTATTTCATTTCTGTACCCAGTTTCAACTGAAATATTTGAAATTATATAATTTGGGTTTAAATATCCATCATTATTAGAAAACAAAAATTCAATCTTCTTAAAAACTTCATCTAATCCCTCATCAATCTGTTTAATATTATTAATGGTGCTTAATTTTTTAAGTAAGGAGGGATCAATAACCAAAATTAATAATGTAATAATTGATAAAATCTTAGTAAATGCTATTAATAAAGGGAAGTGGAAACCAACTAAAAACAAAGCTACCATAGTAAGGGTTGATAGCATAGTGATTGTAATTAATAGATAATATTTTATTATGAAATCAGAAAGAATTTTTTTTAGTTTATGAGAAATTTCTTTTGCAATTAATGATCTGAAATAATTATAGAATATCAATGAGGTAAAAAGAATTGCATTTACACAACAAACTATAAAAAGGTCATCCTTTCCAACAAAATCAATTGTATTATAACCAAGAATATTTTCCGAAGTTATATCAGAATTTATAAAATGAACAAATCTTATGTCTGTGCTGTTTAATTGGTTGACTATGATCAAGATCAAGCAAGGTATAAAGTATAGAAAATTCAAATTTGACTTTTTGTTTTCAATAATTGAGNTTATGAATAATAGAAAAAAAATATAAGCTAATACCCTTCCAANACAAACTAAAGCAACAGGTAAGCCGTAATCAAAAATGTGAAAAAATGAGATGTTTAGTGTTGTTAATAGCTGAAAAACAAAATGTAAATTTAAATAACCCAAAAAGTATCGATTACCATCGTTAGTCAATTTGTTTATCCTAAATATTATAAGGATCAATACAAGATTTAACAAGTAGACTGGATAGATAAACATTTTTTGTTTCAGTAATATTTTAAAAATTTACTGTTAATTCTTAAATACTCAAAACCTCTTCATGCAAATAATTCTTATTTTTTTTTAAAAATTTTGTAATGACTTCAAAAAATTTATAAAAATCAGATTCTAAATGAATATTTTCAAATCCATTCCTACTTTATTTCTCATTGTCATTGTATCTGTTTCCTATAACAGTTGCCAAACAATTGATGACCTTCAATTTGATAACCTTGCCTTGAGGAATCAAATTGATAGTTTAAGTCAAAGAATAGTTGACTTAACAGAGAGGATTCTTGATCAACAAACAGCAACTAATCAGCTATCAGAACAAGTCTCAGATAATACTGAATCCATCACTGAAAACTCCAATCTTTTAGAAAATACTATTTCTGATGTTAATGAATTAGAAGATAATGTATCAACAATCTCTGAATATGTGGGTCAAATGATAGAAGAATCAGGTGATCTTTCAGGAGACCTAAATAATCTGCTAAATCAAGTAAATCAACTTGATGAAATCATTGAAGGCGTTAATAATACTATTTCTAATTTAGAAGAAAATCTCCACGCGCATGAAGACACAGATAATGACGGGACTAATAACAATTTAGATACTGACGATGACAATGATGGGACACCCGATACGCAAGATGCATTTCCAGAAGATCCTGATGAAAACACTGATACAGACAATGACGGTGTTGGAGATAATGCTGACTCTGATGATGATAATGATGGGATTTCTGACCAGGACGAACAAATTGGTGGAACCGATCCCCTTGATAGTGATACAGACGATGATGGAGTATCCGATCAGCAAGAACAAATTGATGGAACAGACCCCCTTGTCGATAACACCCCTGGTGAAAATAATGATCCCAACCTAGCTCCAAATATTTGTAGCGATTGTCCTCAGAAAATCCCAGGTAGAGATATTTTTATATCTGGGACTTCTGAGACTGAAGGAGCAGTCTATTGGGTCAATGGACAAAAAAACTCTATCAATGTAAATTCTTTTGCAAGTGATATCACAGTTAACAATGGTAAAATTTTTGTTAGTGGATATACTTATGGGTCAGTAGCGCACTATTGGATGATTGATGGACAAAACATAACCCAAAACGATCTTCCCGGATTTGAGGGTGAAGCTCAGTCAATTATTGTACATAATAGTGACGTGTATGTAGGGGGATATTATTCTCATGCTGATGGAATGAGTGGTGCTTACTCATGTTACTGGAAAAATGGAGCTAAGTATGATAACTCACCTCGAAATGGTGATCATGCTGCTTTTGGAATAGCTGTGACGACAGGTGGAAATGTCATTCTTGCTGGATACTATCTTAACAACCATCACTATGTTCTTCCAGCTTACTGGAATAATAATCAGAGATCAAATTTATCAAGACCTAACAATCAATCTGATGGTGAGGCAGTTACAGTTCAAATTAGAAGTGATGGAAAAAGAGTTTTCGGAGGTTTAATAACTACGCCACACAATTTTCTGGGTATGCTTACCAAACCTGCCTATTGGGTAGGAAGTCAAAGAAAGGTTGCCAACATTGGAAGTGTTAATCAAGGTTGGCAAAATTCTGGTGTCCATGGTCTAGCGCTAGATGGAAATACTGTATACCAGGCTGGTTGGACAATGAACATGGATGGACAATATCCAACATATTGGAAAAATCAAACAAAATATATACTACAAGGGACAACCGTTAATGGAAAACAATATGATCAAGGTAAGGCTACTGATATAGCTATTGTTGATGGAAAAGTTGTTGTAGTTGGAATGTTAACGGGAGACTACCTTTTAAATCCTAACGGAGTTCCATATGATTATGGCGATGGACCAGAAATTAACAATGATACTGGCTATCCTTGCATATGGATAGATGGTACTATACACGTTCTTGATACTGGTGGTGACTTTGAAGTTGGAGGTTTCTATATAAGATAATTAAATTGAAATTTTCAAACTTGTCAAGGTCTAGCATCTACATATTAATTTTATTTAGTCAAATTATATTCTCCCAAGAATCTAGCCTGATTTTTAATAGATTAAATTTAAGCGTCTTCAATCCAGCATTCACAGGGATTGAAGGCTCGGCAGTAAATCTAAATACAAGGGCCCAATGGATTGGATTAGAAGATGCTCCTTTAACAAATTATCTGATTGTTCACTTTCCAGAGAAAAAAAATGCTAGCATTGGATTATCTATTCAGAATGACCGGGTTTTTGTTGAAAATAAAACCCTTTTGACTTTTGACTACAGCTACCGACTTCAACTGTCGGATAACTCCAACATATCATTGGGAATTAAGGCCGGTGGAATGTTTTTTAATGTTGATACGAACAATATTCCTAGAATTTTTACTGTACCAAATCAATCCGTCTCTTCCCTTGGCAACTATTTTTCTCCAATTTTAGGTGTAGGGCTGAGTTTTATTTCAAAAAATATTTTCTTAGGGGTTTCAACTCCAGGATTACTCAATAAGATAGGTTTTAATAAAAATAAAGATTGGGAACTAACTTCCAGAGACTATACCTACCTTCATTTAAGTGGTGGTTTTAAATTTAATTTGTCGGAAAAATTTATGCTTAAGCCATCTGCCATTTACAGATCAATGCCAAGAGGGCCAAACTTAATTAATTCAATCCTCGAGATTGACTATAGTGATAGATTCTCACTTGGATCAATATATACCAATAATAATACAATAGGAGCTTTTTTCAAGTTAAAAAGTAAAAAAGGTTTTCAAATTGGATATGGTTATGAGTTCCTCACAGGAAATGATAGGTATCAAATTAGTAATTCTACGCATGAGCTAATGCTCCGTTTAGAGTTAAAGAAAAAAGTACAAGAAAATAGTAATTAACGATAAGTAGAAACCCATAAAATGAAAATCAAATTTCTTTTTTTATTTGTCTTAAGCTTTACTTGTCTGAGTGTTTATTCTCAGTTCTCAAAAAATGCAAATGGTGTAACTATTGAATGTCCGCTTGCTAATGTTGGTGACACGGGTGTTGTCGACGGAGTTACATACACAGCAGTAGATAGGGCTTCCCTTATTACAAAAATTGCTGCTGGTCAAGCCTCAGAATGTTGTACATCATTAGTAACTGATATGANTGCTTTATTCTCGGGTAATTTAACTAATCCTGACATAAGATCGTGGGACACCTCAAGNGTAACTAATACTGCANTCATGTTTATGAATGCTACTAATTTTAATCAAGACTTAAGTAAATGGAATCTTGGTAAAGTTGAATCTACGATGGGNATGTTTATGGGTGCAACTAATTTTAATAATGGAGAAGCACCTGGCGCTTCTACTAATTCACTTAATAATTGGGATACCTCTGAAGCAGTTGAATTGAGGTTCATGTTCAATGATGCGATAAGCTTTAATCAAGACATAGGTAACTGGGATACAAGTAAGAACAGGACAACACAGGCAATGTTTAAAGGTGCTACAAGGTTTAATAGACCAATTGGAAATTGGAATGTTTCTAGCGTTGTAAATATGTCAGAGATGTTCTACAATGCATATCGTTTTAATCAAGACATTAATTCTTGGGATACTTCAAGTGTCATTGATATGTCAGGTATGTTTCACTATAGAAGTGGTAATATTGGAGATTTTAATCAGCCTTTAAATAATTGGGACGTTTCAAGTGTGCAAAACATGTCGCTTATGTTTGGTACAACTGGTGGAACAAATGGAAGGGGTGCTTTCAATCAAGACATTAATTCTTGGGATACTTCAAGTGTCACTAACATGCAATCAATGTTTAAAGGTCACAGAACATTTAATAAAGATATATCTAACTGGAATGTAGCAAACGTAGAAAATTTTAGTTTAATGTTTGATCAGGCCAAAGCTTTCAATAACGGAGGTTTACCTATAAGTTGCTGGGATACTTCAAGTGCGACTANNATGNATTNNATGTTTTATNNTGCAACTGNATTNAATCAAGATATTACTGGATGGTGTGTTCCTTTNATTGGGNCTCAACCNNCTNNATTTGGNNNANNTNTTGCANATCAACCTAACTGGGGAGCAGCATGNTCNGGNNATTCTGNAGTAATTTCTTTNGANGATGAAACTAGAACTTTTGGAGATCCAGTTTTTACNGTNACAGCTACATCTAATCAATTAGNAATTCCAATAANCTACTCAATTGCTGATACAAGTATTGCAACNATTGATGGGTCTAGCGGTGAAATAACCATTATAAAACCNGGAACTACTATTGTTACCGCAAGTCAAAATAGNTCNTGTATTTCAGGTAGTGGAAATATGACTTTAACAATCAATAAAAAAGANATNGATATNAATGCCGATGATATAATTTTAACCTTTGGTGATCTGGATTATACACTNTCTGCTACTTCTAGTATTACAGACANAAATTTCACATATACAATTTCAGATGGATCAATAGGATCAATATCAGGTGATCAATTATCAATNATAAAAGCTGGTTCANCCTCAATAACCATTACACAACNGGCAAATGATTTTTACAACCCTATATCCAAGGTGATAAATCTTACTATNAATAAGGCTACTCCCAATCTAATTTTCCCAGAAATATCAAAAAATNTNGGAGATCCTGAATTTTCCCCAACCGTTACTTCAAGTAATACTGGATTAAGGACATTCTCTGTCTCTGACACCTCAATAGCAAATTCATCAGGAAGTTCATTAACAATTGTTGGGGTTGGTCAAACTTTAGTTTCAGTAACTATTCAAGAAAATGAAAACTATTTATCTGTNNCNGGCNCAACAACTATGACTGTAGGTAAGGGAAATCCAAATATAATTTTTGANGATGAAACTAGAATNTTTGGAGATCCAGATTTTTCATTTTCTGCNACTTCTGATAGTAATGGNGCAATGAGTTACTNAATACAGGANACTTCAGTAGCTATATTAGATGGAAACACTGTTAAGATTAAGGGTGCTGGCTCTACTATCGTAACAGTCAATCAAGTGGCAACCACAAAATATAACGCTGGAACAGCTACTATGACTTTAGTTGTAAATAAGGCTCCTTTTGATATTTCCTGGTATGAGTCAAACCTTACAAAAATCTATACAATCGGTCAGTTTGAGCTTAAGGAGCCAACTTACCCATCCTCTTACGATGGAATTATAAGATATTCAACTTCAAATAGTGGAGTTGCCAGTTTAAATGGCAAAACAGTTAATCTGGAAAAGATTGGAAGGGTCATTTTAACTGCCAAGTTTGAGAGGTCCAGTAATTATTTAGATGCTCAAATAAGTGTGATTCTAGATATTACCAAGGCGAATCAAGTGATTATACCCTCTGATTTGCCCAATGAAACTCCACTTAAGGATTTTACATCTATACCCATTTCAGCCTCGTCAACGTCAGGTGCACCAGTTTATATTAAAGTAGCACCAGGTTCGGCAGCATCAATTTCAGGTACTTTAGGCAACTATGAACTTGTAACAAACAATCAAACCGGAATTGTAACAATAACCTATTTTACTGTTGAAAATGATCATCCCAATTTTTTCCCTGCCACACTGGAATATAATTTAGATGTAGTTAAACTAAATCAAAATATAAGTTTTGAACCAGAGCCTCCTGTTGAGATCACTTATTCAGAGAATTTAGAGCTTCAAATAAATGCTATTTCTGATTCTAATTTAATAGTAGATGTTGAAAAATCAGACTACAGCTCTAATTCCTTAGATGATAAAGTATTGAAAGTAAATGAAATTGGTCAGGTATATATTACTGCCAATCAGTCAGGAGATCAGTTTTATAATGCTTCTACTGCAAACAGAGTTATTACCATATTACCAGGAAATACTCAATTATCTAATTTCTCTATCCCAGAAAAATTTGTTTATGAAGACGATTTTGAAATTAATCCGCCTGATTCTAGCAGAGATGGGACAATTAGATATGTCAGTGATAATCCAGAGGTTGCAGTAGTTTCTGGAACAACAATTGTTATCATTGGAGTTGGAACCTGCAATATTACTGCTTTTATCGATAGCACTGACTTCTATAAATCAGCATCTATAACGGCTCCATTTGTTGTAAAACCAAGAGACACTGATGAGGATGGTATACCTGATGATTTGGATAATTGTCCCGACGTGGCAAATCCTGACCAATCTGATGTTGATTTTGATGGAGTTGGTGATTATTGTGACCCTGATTTTCCTATGTGTGAGGGTTGCCCACTTGATGAAAACGAAATTAAAGTATCTAAGCTTATTACTCCAGATACTTTTGGACCTGAGTCAACTTGGCAAATAATAAATATTGAAAATTTTCCAAATTCTAAAGTCTATGTTTACAACAGAAATGGTCAATTAGTATTTGAGAAAACTGCTTATCAAAATGATTGGTCAGGAAATTATCAAGAGACGGGTGATTATTTACCCGCAGGTCCCTATTACTACATAGTTGAAGTCCCCGAGACCAATGAAGTAAAAAAAGGATGGCTATACTTAAACTATTAGGTTATTTAAATGTATAAAATAGGTGTCAACATTTTTGATTTAATTCACACCACTTTTTCTTCAAGAAAAAGCTTAATATACCTCTCATTTATATTATTTTTTTGGGGAGTTTCTGCTCAAAAAGTAGATAAAAAGTGGATTATATCTGCTGGAATAAACGCAGTAGACCTTTATCCAACTGGAATAAATGAAAATAATCCATATTTTCCTCAAGGTGAAATTTTAGAGGATTTTTTTAATATCTCTGACCACTGGAATATTGAAGGTCAATCAATTTCAATTTCAAGATTAATTTTTAGGAGTTTTTATCTAGGGGTTGAGGCGTCAATCAATAATATAAAGAAGATAAATGGGAGAAATAATATGGATTATCCATATTACTCAGGTAATTTCTATATTCAAAAAAGGTTCTACTCAAATAAAAAAATTAGCCCCTATTTTAGACTTGGTTACGGAGTTTCAGGAATTGACAGAGGTATATTTGGTGGTGAGGGGCTAAAATTTAGTCAATACTTTTCTGAGTCTTTAGAACCCGGAATAGGTTTTAATATAGCATTAACTAAAAGTTTAGGGATTCAAATTTCATCATCATTTGTAAAAACTAAAGAGGAAACAGGTATTACCCATTTTAGACACCAAGCTGGAATATATTTTGGACTTGGAACAAACGATAGAGACGGTGACGGAATAATTAATAGAAAAGATAAGTGTCCTGATGAAGCAGGCCCCCCAGAGTTGTTTGGATGTCCTGATACCGATGGTGACGGTATAATTGATAAAGAAGATAATTGTCCAAATAAGGCTGGAACACAGGAATTCTTTGGATGTCCAGACACTGATGGAGATGGTATAATTGATAAGGAGGATAATTGTCCTGATGAGTTTGGTCCAATAGAAAATAATGGCTGTGGACTAGTTATAGATACCCCTGAAGAATCAATTACTACCTCTA
>NZAX01000061.1 GCA_002687665.1 Flavobacteriaceae bacterium | reverse complement strand
TTATCGTTCTCAAGGGTATTAGTCATAAACGATACTACAATACCTAACTTTTCTTTCTCTTCTTTTTTGCTCATCTCAATTATTTGGTCAAATTTAGAAAATGTTTATTTATTTTAAAAAAAACTTAAACAAAATATTATGTCAATGTGTCATTTTTAATTTTTTGGTACTTGATTTGAATAGGTAGCTACATATAAAATACATTAAAATGGCAAATGGTAAAATAAATGTTGCGGTAGAAAATATTTTCCCCCTAATCAAAAAGTTTCTTTATAGCGACCATGAGATTTTTCTCAGAGAGCTAATATCAAATGCAACCGATGCAACTAGTAAACTAGTACACCTTAGCAGTATTGGTGAAGTCAAGGGTGAAATTGGTGATCCCCTAATCGAGGTTAAAGTTGATAAAAAATCAAAAAAAATCCACATCATCGACCAAGGAGTTGGTATGACCAAAGAGGAGGTTAATAAATACATAAATGAAGTTGCCTTTTCTGGTGCTGAAGAATTTTTGGAAAAATATAAAGACAATGCTAAAGACTCTGGAATAATTGGACACTTTGGTCTTGGTTTCTATTCTGCTTTTATGGTAGCCGAAAAAGTTGAGATCATTACCAAATCGCATCAAAATGCCCCAGCTGCCCATTGGACTTGTGACGGTTCACCAGAATATTCAATTGAAAAGTCAGGAAAAAAGGACCGAGGTACTGAGATCATTCTCCACATTGCAAAGGATTCCAAAGAATTTTTGGAGGAAGCACGAATCCGTGAATTACTTAATAAGTACAATAAATTTATGCCCTATCCAATCAAGTTTGGAACCAAGGAGGAAACTTTGCCTTTGCCTGATGATGCTAAGGAAGATGCTAAACCTGAAACCAAAACAGTAGATAATATCATTAACAACACTAGCCCTGCATGGACCAAACCTCCGGCTGACCTTAAAGAAGAAAACTACAAATCCTTTTACCGAGAATTGTACCCCATGCAATTTGAAGATCCCCTATTCAACATACACCTCAACGTAGACTACCCATTTAACCTTACTGGTATTCTCTACTTTCCCAAAATTCAAAACGACCTTAACCTGCAAAAAGACAAAATTCAGCTCTACCAAAACCAGGTTTTTGTTACAGACAATGTAGAAGGAATTGTTCCCGAATTTTTAACACTCTTAAGAGGTGTAATTGATTCTCCAGACATCCCACTCAATGTTTCTCGCAGTTATTTACAAGCTGATGGTGCAGTAAAGAAAATCAGTAATTACATCACCAGAAAGGTGGCCGATAAACTTAATTCCCTATTTAAAAAAGACCGTAAAGGATTTGAAGAAAAATGGAATGATATAAAAGTAGTGATTGAGTACGGTATGCTGACCGAAGATAAATTTTACGAAAAAGCAGGACAATTTATGTTATACCCCACCACAGATGGAGAGTACTTGACTTATAATGAACTAGAGACCGCAGTAAAAGACAATCAGACTGATAAAGATGGGAAACTGATGTTCCTTTATGCTTCCAATGTGGAAGAACAGCACCAATATATCGAAACTGCAAAGGAAAAAGGGTATAAAGTACTATTACTAGATTCACCCATAATCGCTCACCTTATCCAAAAACTTGAAGGTGAAAAGGAAAATATTGGATTTGCTCGAGTAGACGGAGATGCTATAGAAAACCTTATTAAAAAAGAAGAAGCGACAGTTTCCAAAATGTCAGATGAAGAAAAAGAAAGCCTAAAACCTTTAATTGAGGCAGTTATTCCCGAAAAAAAATATACCGTTCAACTCGAAGCAATGGATAGCAAGGGACTACCCTTTGTATTGACCCAACCTGAATTCATGCGTCGGATGAAGGAGATGCAAAATACCGGTGGTGGGATGATGGGTGCTTTCCCCGAAATGTATACTCTCTTGGTCAATACCAATCACGAGTTGGTAGAACAGATCCTGCAAACCAAAACCGCCAAAAAACGAGAACGTCTTATACAACAATCGCTCGATTTGGCCCGACTTTCCCAAAACTTGTTGAAAGGAGAGGCGCTAACTGCTTTTATCAAACGTTCAGTAGAACTGATCAAATAGTTTGAAAGTTTTTTCTGTTCTAATCCCTTGTATCGAAAGATACAAGGGAGTTTTTATTTTTAAAACATCCTAAAAAAATTCACCCTCAGTAAACTAAAAAAATGTATTGATTTCTTCTATTATTTTATCACACTACTACCATATAATACCAATAAACAAAACTTAATAAAATTAGAGTTAAAAGAAATATATTTTAACTCTGCATCATTTAAAGTTTATTCATATTAATATATCCAAAATGAATAAAAAATTTATTTTTGAGAGTGTCTAAAATCTCTCAATTAACTCCCGACTGGAAACCCGAACTCCCGGGTGCTAAATTGCGCTATTATCAAACATTTTTATCGGTTGATCGTGCAAATTACTATTACAAAAACTTCTTAGAAACCATTCCATGGCAACAAGAAGATGTTAAAGTTTTTGGTAAAGTATATGCCCAACCCCGTCTGACATCACTACACAGTGACTCCCTTAGCAGCTATACCTATTCGGGTTTAACCCTCCAACCAAACCCTATGACGAAAGCACTTTTTGAACTTTTAAACCTAATCCAGACTGTATGTCATCATGATTTTAACTGTGTTTTACTCAACTTATACCGAAACGGTTCCGACAGTAACGGTTGGCATGCTGACAATGAAAAGGAACTTGGAAAGTATCCAAAGATCGCCTCCTTCAGTTTTGGTGCTGCTCGTTTTTTTCATTTCAAACATCGAAAGATTGAAGAGCAACGTTACAAAATGGAACTCCATCACGGAAGTTTATTATTAATGGAGGGTGAAATGCAAAAACATTGGCTGCATCAGGTTCCTAAAACCAAAAGACAATCGGAGCCAAGGATCAATCTTACCTTCCGAAAAATCATTTAAAGATTAAATTAAACTGGTCAGCCAAACAAATCCCCACCTATCTTAATTAAATTTTGACTATTGGCAAAAACCATTTTTAATAATTTAAATTAAAGTTGGAACTTGGCAGTCTACTCTTATCAGATCTAATGGGGCAAACATAAATAAATCTATTAAGCCTTTGATTGTATAAGACATAAAAATTCTAACAAAAGTTTCACATCAAAATCTAATTTACTTCCCTCTAAAAAAAAGAAATCAAAAAGGTTTAGTCAACAAAATATCTATTTTTCTAAAAAGACAAATTCGACTACATTTGTAAATATATTTTTACTATTATGTTTAGTAGAATTCTATTCACTCCTGTTTTTTTATGCCTACTTATAATAATTAGTTGTGATGAAGCCCCCAAACCTGAAGAAAATACAATGATCCTGAGCGGAACTATAAATGGTTTGAGAAAAGGAACCCTCTATTTACAAAAAATTCAAGATTCCCTCATGGTCAATGTAGACTCAGTGGAAGTTAATGGTAACCCCGACTTCAAATTCAAAACTGAAATTGAAAGTCCTGAGATCTATTACCTCTATTTAAATAAGGAGGATGGTGACAGTCTCAATGACAGAATATTATTTTTTGCAGAAAAAGGGGAAATTACCATTAATACACTTCTGAAAACCTTTGAAAGTAGTGCTAAAGTTACGGGCTCTAAAAATCAGGAATTATTACAAGAATACCGAAAGCTGTCTCGGCAATTCAATCGGAAAAACTTAGATTATCTTGAAGCTTATTTTACAGAGGCCAAAGAGAAAAATAATGCCAAAGTATTGGATTCGATTCAAGGGGCCATGGACAATCTATTAAAAAGAAGATATTTGTACGCCCTTAATTTTGCAAGTACGCATGGGGATAATGTTATTGCCCCTTTTATAGCATTAACCGAGGTTTCTGATGCCAATATTATTTTTTTAGATACGATTGCCTCTAAATTGACAGATAAGGTCAAAGCCTCGAAATACGGTAAAAAATTTCTTAAATTTATTGAATCGAGAAAAGTAGATGAAGCGGTGGAGTAACTATCCCAACTTGGTCAACTCCTTTTGCAGGGCATCGATAGAAGTACTCAAATGCTCTTTCAAGGGCTTAAATCCTTCTTTTCCTCCCTGTCTTTTGGCCTGATAAATTTTCTCAATCAAATCGTCAAATAAAGCAATGGATTTATCGATCAATTGCTCAGTTGATTTGAGGTCTGCATCCGGGTGGTTCAATTCCCAATCATAAACCTCTTCAATATAACTCCCTATAATGTTGTTGATTTCTTTTTTGAATAATCTGATACTTGACATAACGATTGTATTAAGGATTGTTTAACCACTGTATTTTACAAAATTACGGGGGGTTTCGTAGAGAACTATTTCCAAGGTTTTGTCTTCATCCAAATGTGGAAAAATTTTATTATATATAACTACTGCAATGTTTTCGGCAGAGGGAATCAAGTCTGCAAATTCAGGAACCTGTTCATTAAGATTTTTGTGATCAAAGGCATCTTCAACCTCCACTTTAATCATATCCTTAAGGACTTTCATATCCATAACATAACCCGTCAAAGGGTCTATAGTTCCAGTAACATTGACAATCAACTCATAGTTGTGTCCATGGAAATGAGGATTGGAGCACTTTCCAAAAACTTTTTCATTTTTTGAATCATCCCAGGATTTGACATAAAGCCGATGGGCAGCGTTAAAGTGTGCTTTTCTAGAAACGGTTACTCTCATAGCTTTAATTGGTCTTCTATGTGTTGACAAAATCGATTAAAAATAATGGCAAACCAAACGGTATAATCATCGGGACTTTTTTTCAAATCTTCTTTTACAGCATCGATGTGCATCCATTTATAAGCGGCCACCTCTTTAGTGTTGATCTTAGGATCTTCCTCACTAAAGCCAACCATCACATGGTCGAGTTCGTGCTCTGTTAATCCATTATCAAAGGAAGCTTTATAATTAAATGTAAACAATTCTTCGAGAGAAACTGTCATACCCATCTCCTCCCTCAATCGACGGTTACCAGCCTGAAGATTCGTCTCACCCTCACGCTGGTGGCTGCAGCAAGTGTTGGTCCAAAGGCCCGGAGAGTGGTATTTTCCAAAAGCGCGTTGTTGCAGGAGTAGTTCTCGATTAGAATTCAGTATGAAAATAGAAAACGCACGATGCAATACAGCTTTTTTATGTGCCTCGATTTTTCCCATAGTACCGATTTGCTGATCATGGAGATCAACCAAAACTACTTTTTCTTCCTCCATTTAATCAAAAATACCTAATATATTACACAAAACCTATCGACAAATTTTAGTTATGGGATTTAATTAAATATTTTTGCCCAAATTGATCAATATGGAATTCCATCAGGAAATTCAAAGAAGACGAACATTTGGTATTATTTCACATCCCGATGCCGGAAAAACTACCCTGACAGAAAAATTATTACTCTATGGTGGTGCCATACAAGAAGCGGGAGCGGTCAAGTCCAACAAGATCAAAAAAGGAGCGACCAGTGACTTTATGGACATCGAACGCCAGAGGGGAATTTCAGTGGCCACTTCGGTACTTGCCTTTAACTATAAAAACAAAAAAATCAACATTCTTGACACACCTGGCCACAAAGATTTTGCCGAGGATACTTTTAGGACGCTGACTGCCGTGGACAGTGTGATCGTAGTCATCGATGTTGCCAAAGGTGTGGAAGAGCAAACTGAAAAACTGGTAGAGGTTTGTCGCATGCGCAAAATCCCCATGATCGTTTTTATCAATAAGCTGGATCGAGAGGGAAAAGATGCCTTCGATCTGTTGGACGAAGTCGAGACCAAACTAGGGCTTAGGGTAACTCCATTGAGCTTTCCCATTGGAATGGGGTACAATTTTAAGGGCATATACAACCTTTGGGAGCAAAACATTCAAATATTTGAATCGACCGACAAACAAAAAATTGCAAAAACCATTGCTTATGATAGTTTGGAAGACGAAGGTTTAGGAGATGTCATTGGTGATCAATCCATGGCAGAGCTTAAAGAATCTCTCAAATTGGTTAAAGGGGTTTATCCCGGTTTTGATCAAAAGGAATACCTAGAGGGGGATTTACAACCTTTATTTTTCGGTTCGGCACTCAACAATTTCGGGGTTCAGGAACTGCTGGACTGTTTTATTGAAATTGCCCCCGCACCCCTGCCCAAGTCCACTGACAAACGCATCATCCACCCCGATGAAGCTGACTTTTCCGGTTTTGTCTTTAAGATTCACGCTAATATGGACCCCAAGCACCGTGACCGACTTGCGTTTGTCAAAATTGTGTCTGGAACTTTCAAACGAAACACCCCTTACTTTCATGTCAGACACAAAAAGAAACTCAAATTCTCCAGTCCTAACGCATTTTTTGCCGAAAAAAAAGAAGTGGTGGACGAATCGTTCCCAGGAGATATCGTAGGGCTGCACGATACAGGGAATTTTAAGATTGGGGATACCCTTACCTCAGGGGAAGAAATCCAATACAAAGGCATTCCCAGTTTTTCGCCTGAACATTTTCGCTTTATTAACAATGCCGATCCCATGAAAGCCAAACAACTTGGTAAAGGTATTGATCAACTGATGGACGAAGGGGTCGCCCAACTATTTACCCTGAACCTGAACGGCAGAAAAGTGATTGGTACTGTGGGAGCGCTTCAGTTTGAGGTGATCCAATACCGGCTTGAACACGAATATACAGCCAAGTGTAACTTTGAAAACTTTAATATTCACAAAGCATGCTGGGTCAGAGCGGAAGACAATGAAAACAAAAACTACCAAGACTTCCTTAGGGTCAAACAAAAGTTTTTGGCCACTGACAAACAAGGACAATTGGTGTTTTTAGCAGATTCAGCCTTTTCACTACAAATGGCCCAACAAAATTATCCCGAAGTTACATTTAACTTTACCTCAGAGTTTGAGTGAAAGACTCCGAAATTTTCTAAAAACTAAATCTTCAGGCTTCTCCGGTAGGTCCGAAATTTAGAGGAATTGGCGGCGGTTCTTTAGAATCAATCTCTCCATGACTCTCCTCATAACGACTAATGTTGTCGGCCAAAGCACTTTGAAACCTTTTGGCATGTTCCGGAGTCAAAATTATCCTAGACTTTACTTTGGCCTTGGGTGTACCAGGCATAATAGCAACAAAATCGACAACAAATTCTGAAGGCGAGTGGTTGATGATTGCCAAATTGGAATAATCCCCTTGAGCGGTTGTCTCATCTAATTCGATATTGATCTGTTGATCTTTTTGCTGTTTAGAATCACTCATGAACTATAAATTAACTTCTTCTTCCTTATCTATCAATAAGCTGGTATATTCATCCTTTGAACCAACAATAATGTTATCGTAAGCTCTCAAACCAGTTCCTGCCGGGATTTTGTGTCCAACAATAACATTTTCTTTAAGTCCTTCAAGGGAGTCAATTTTTCCATTTACCGCCGCTTCATTTAAGACTTTGGTAGTCTCTTGGAAAGAGGCCGCAGATATGAATGATTTGGTCTGAAGGGAAGCTCTAGTGATCCCCTGAAGCTCAGGAGTAGCAGTAGCAAAAGCAGCGTCACGTGCTGCTACTGGAGGTTTGTCCTCACGAATTAATAAAGAGTTTTCATCGCGCAATTGGCGAGCAGTTATCATTTGTCCCGCTTTTAAATTTTCGGAGGCACCAACTTCCTCTACGACTTTCTTCCCGAATAAATTGTCGTTCTCAATGATGAAATCAGACTTATATACCAACTGACCCTCTAAAAATATAGAATCTCCAGGATCTTGGATCTTAACCTTTCGCATCATCTGACGAACCACTACCTCAAAATGTTTGTCATTGATCTTTACCCCTTGCAAACGATATACTTCTTGCACCTCATTGACCAAGTATTGCTGAACTGCTGATGGGCCTTTGATCTTGAGGATGTCTGTCGGTGTAATGGATCCATCTGACAACGGCATTCCTGCTTTTATAAAGTCGTTTTCTTGAACCAAGATCTGATTAGATAATTTTACCAAGTACTTCTTAATATCACCAAATTTAGACTCCACAATGATCTCCCGATTTCCTCTTTTGATCTTACCAAAAGAAACCACACCGTCAATCTCAGAGACAATTGCTGGGTTCGAAGGATTTCGGGCTTCAAACAATTCCGTAACCCTTGGGAGACCCCCGGTAATATCTCCAGATTTGGCAGATTTTCTTGGAATTTTGACCAATATTTTTCCTTCTTTAATCTTTTCACCGTCATTAACAATCAAATGCGCTCCAACTGGCAAGTTATAGGAGCGCAAGGTATTTCCTTTGGTATCTTTGATGAGTAAAGTTGGTATTAATTTTTTATTTCTAGATTCAGAAATCACCTTCTCTTGAAATCCAGTTTGCTCATCAATTTCAACCTGGTAAGTAACCCCCTGCTCGATATTTTCAAAACTGATATTTCCAGAAAATTCCGAAACAATTACACCGTTAAATGGATCCCATTGACAAATGACATCACCTTTTTTGATTTTTGCTCCATTATTAATAGAGATTGACGATCCATATGGGATGTTATGTACGTTGAGTATATTTTTAGTTTTTCTGTCGATCAACTTCAACTCAGTGGTTCTAGAGATAACAATATTGGCTTGATTACCTTCTGCATCTTCACCCTTAACGGTTTTTAAGTCCTCAATCTCTACAATTCCATCAAACTTGGCCACTAAGCGGTTTTCCTCAGAAATATTTCCAGCTACCCCGCCTACGTGGAATGTTCTCAGAGTCAATTGAGTTCCTGGCTCACCAATAGATTGGGCAGCTACAACACCCACTGCTTCCCCTTTTTGAACCATTTTACCGGTAGAAAGATTTCGACCATAACACTTGGCACAAATACCTTTGAGTGCTTCACAAGTCAGAGGAGATCGAACTTCAATACTGCTGATCGGAGAATTATCAATGAGTTTTACATTAGATTCAGTAATTTGTTCCCCTGCTTCAACCAGTACTTCGTTTGAATGGGGATCCACAACAGTAAGTAAAGAAACACGTCCTAGGACACGCTCCCCTAGAGTTTCAACAATTTCTTCGTTTTTCTTCAAGGGCTCAACTTTAATCCCCCTTAGGGTTCCACAATCTTCAAGGTTGACGATTACATCCTGAGACACATCAACCAATCTTCTTGTTAAGTAACCTGCATCAGCAGTTTTCAATGCTGTATCTGCCAGTCCTTTTCGTGCACCGTGAGTTGAAATAAAGTACTCCAAGATGGACAATCCTTCTTTAAAGTTTGACAGGATAGGGTTTTCGATGATCTCTCCACCTCCGACATTAGATTTTTTGGGTTTTGCCATCAATCCTCGCATTCCAGTCAACTGACGGATTTGCTCTTTTGATCCTCTAGCACCAGAATCCAACATCATGTATACAGAGTTAAAACCTTGTTGGTCTTCACTGATTCTTTTCATAGCCAACTCAGTCAACTTGGCGTTAGTTGAAGTCCAAACGTCAATAACTTGATTGTAACGTTCGTTGTTAGTGATTAATCCCATGTTGTAGTTTCCAGAGATGCTATCTACTTGGGTATTAGCATCCTCGATCATGTCAATTTTTTCATTTGGTATGATAATGTCTCCTAGACTAAAGGACAAACCTCCCTTAAAAGCAAATCCATAACCCATATTCTTGATTTTATCCAAAAATTCTGCAGTCTCAGGGACACTTGTTACTTTCAAAATTTTACCAATAATCTCTCTCAAGTTCTTCTTGGTTAGTACTTCGTTAAAAAATCCTGCGTTTTCAGGAACAACCTCATTAAATAATATACGCCCAACCGTAGATTCAATTACTTGATACTCCAACTCACCTTCTTCGTTAAAATCTTTAGCTCTGATTTTGACTACTGCATTAAGATCAACACGCTTGTCGTTGTATGCAATATGAACCTCTTCAACAGAATAGAAAGTCAAACCCTCACCCTTAACAGGGACTTTTGGGGTTGATTTTCTGGCTTTTGTCATGTAATAAAGTCCCAAAACCATGTCCTGTGAGGGAACCGTAATAGGAGAGCCGTTGGCTGGATTTAGTATGTTGTGGGAGGCCAACATTAAAAGTTGTGCTTCTAAAATGGCTTCCGGCCCTAAGGGTAGATGAACGGCCATTTGATCCCCATCAAAGTCAGCGTTAAAAGCCGTACATACCAATGGGTGTAACTGAATAGCTTTTCCTTCAATCAACTTGGGTTGGAAGGCTTGAATTCCCAAACGGTGTAAAGTAGGGGCCCTGTTCAATAATACAGGATGACCCTTCAATACATTTTCCAATATATCCCAAACCACAGGTTCTTTACGATCAATGATTTTTTTAGCAGATTTTACAGTTTTGACTATACCCCTCTCAATCAATTTTCTGATGATAAAAGGCTTGTATAGCTCTGCCGCCATCCCTTTGGGCAATCCGCACTCAAAAAGTCTTAATTCGGGTCCCACTACAATCACAGATCGAGCAGAATAATCTACTCTCTTACCCAACAAGTTTTGACGAAAACGCCCTTGTTTTCCTTTTAGGGAATCTGAAAGAGACTTAAGAGGCCGATTGGAATCCGTTTTAACAGCCGAAGATTTTCTGGTATTGTCAAACAATGAGTCGACAGATTCCTGAAGCATTCGCTTTTCATTTCTTAAAATTACCTCAGGTGCTTTGATCTCCACCAATCGCTTCAAACGGTTGTTTCTGATGATAACACGTCTGTACAAATCATTCAAATCTGATGTAGCAAAACGACCGCCATCCAAAGGAACCAAAGGTCTCAATTCTGGGGGAATCACAGGGATAACCTTCATTATCATCCATTCCGGGAGATTTTCCCTTTTTTCATTGGCATCTTTAAAAGCCTCTACAACTTGAAGTCTTTTAAGAGCTTCCGTTTTTCTTTGCTTAGAAGTTTCATTATTAGCTTTGTGACGCAATTCGTATGAAAGTTCCTCAAGATCGATTCTTGACAACAATTCAATCAAGCACTCAGCACCCATTTTAGCAATAAACTTTTCAGGATCATTGTCATCGAGAAATTGGTTCTCAGGAGGTAATTGCTCCATTACATTAAGGTACTCCTCTTCGGTTAGGAAATCCATTTTTTGGATTGGTTCTCCCTCATCATTTTTAGTATTACCAGGTTGTATGACTACATAGCGTTCGTAATAGATGATCATGTCAAGTTTCTTGGAAGGAAGACCTAATAGATATCCTATTTTATTAGGTAAGGATCTGAAATACCATATATGTGCTACAGGGACTACCAAGTTGATATGTCCAACACGGTCACGTCTTACTTTTTTTTCAGTCACCTCCACTCCGCATCGGTCACAGACGATTCCTTTATATCGAATACGTTTGTATTTCCCACAGGCACATTCAAAATCTTTGACCGGTCCAAAGATGCGCTCACAAAAAAGGCCATCACGTTCGGGTTTGTGGGTTCGATAGTTAATCGTTTCAGGCTTAAGAACTTCTCCTCTTGAACTGCCCAAGATCACCTCAGGAGAGGACAAACCTATCGTTATATTATTGAACTTTTTTTGGGTAATGATTTCGTTATTTCTTTGCATAACTCTGTAGCAATATTTTAATTATTCTTCTAATCTGATATCTAATCCTAATCCTTTTAACTCATGCATCAATACGTTGAAAGATTCTGGCAATCCAGGCTCCGGAAGGGTTTCTCCTTTCACAATTGATTCATAGGTTTTGGCACGGCCAATTACATCGTCTGACTTGACGGTTAATATCTCTTGCAAGGTACTGGAGGCTCCATAAGCTTCCAATGCCCAAACCTCCATTTCACCAAATCGTTGACCTCCAAATTGGGCTTTTCCTCCCAAAGGTTGTTGGGTGATCAAGGAGTAGGGTCCGATGGATCTTGAGTGCATTTTATCATCAACCATATGTCCGAGTTTCAACATATAAATCACCCCTACGGTAGCAGGTTGGTCAAAACGTTCTCCTGTTCCTCCATCGTAAAGATATGTATGACCGTAGAGTGGAATACCTGCGCTTTCGGTCAACTCATTAATTTGGTCAATGGTAGCTCCGTCAAAAATTGGTGTGGCATATTTTTGACCCAAATCAAGTCCAGCCCAGCCTAAAACAGTTTCATATATTTGACCGATATTCATTCTCGAGGGAACTCCAAGTGGATTCAGTACTATATCAACTGGAGTTCCGTCCTCTAGAAAAGGCATTTCTTCTTCACGTACAATTCGGGCAACAATACCTTTATTTCCGTGACGTCCCGCCATTTTATCCCCAACCTTTAACTTCCGCTTTTTAGCGATATACACCTTAGCCAATTTTTTTACACCTGCAGGTAATTCATCTCCAACACTAATGGTGAATTTTTCTCTTCTTAGAGAACCTTGAAGATCATTTTCTTTGATCTTGTAATTGTGAATCAAATCTGCAATCAGTTTATTTGTCTCATCGATAGTGGTCCATATCCCTCTGGTCAAGTGAGTGTAATCTTCTACGGCGTTTAACATTTTAAGGGTATATTTTTTCCCTTTAGGTAGGATTTCCTCACCAAGATCGTTTTGCACACCTTGACAGGTCTTTCCATTAACAATGTTAAAGAGCTTTTCTATCAAGATGCCTTTTAATTCCTCAAGTTTGAGTTCAAATTTATCCTCTAATAATTCGAGTTCCTGCTTATCCTGATTTCTCTTCCTCTTGTCTTTTACCGACCTGGTAAACAATTTTTTATCGATAACTACACCTCTAAGGGATGGCGGTGCTTTGAGTGATGCATCTTTTACATCTCCAGCTTTATCTCCAAAAATTGCTCGCAAAAGCTTTTCCTCAGGAGAAGGATCAGACTCCCCTTTAGGGGTTATTTTTCCAATAAGAATATCTCCCGGATTAACCTCCGCACCGATACGTATCATTCCATTTTCATCGAGATCTTTAGTAGCTTCCTCACTGATGTTTGGGATGTCATCTGTTAATTCCTCTGTTCCTAGTTTAGTATCTCTTACATCAATTGAATATTCGTCAATATGAATAGAAGTAAATATATCTTGTCTAACTACACGCTCAGAGATCACAATCGCGTCTTCAAAGTTATATCCTTTCCAAGGCATAAAGGCCACTTTCATATTTCTCCCCAAGGCCAACTCTCCTTTTTGAGTAGCATAGCCTTCGGAAAGTACCTGACCTTTAGCAACTCTATCTCCTTTTTTGACGATTGGTTTGAGGTTAATACAGGTACCTTGGTTAGTCTTTCTAAATTTAATCAGTTCATAGGTCTTGGTATCTCCATCAAAGGTAACGAGATTTTGACTCTCTGTCATATCATATTTGATAGTGATCTTATTTGCATCAACATACTCTACCACCCCATCTCCTTCTGCATTGATCAACACTCTGGAGTCAGAGGCAACTTGTCTTTCCAATCCCGTTCCAACAATGGGTGACTCGGGGCGTAAAAGCGGAACAGCTTGGCGCATCATATTAGATCCCATTAAAGCCCTGTTGGCATCATCATGCTCTAAGAATGGTATCAAAGAGGCCGAGATAGAGGCAATTTGGTTAGGAGCAACATCCGTGTAGTTTATTTCGTTGGGTGTTACAACTGGAAAATCCGCTTGGTCCCTAGCAATTACTTTTTCAGAAGTAATTTTTCCTCCATTATCGTAGGGGATATTAGCTTGGGCAATTAATTGGTTTTCTTCTTCTTCTGCACTAAGATAGATGGTATTATCCAAATCTATTTTTCCATCATTGACCTTACGATAAGGAGTTTCTATAAATCCAAGATTGTTTACTTTGGCATAGACTCCCAAGGAGGAAATCAATCCAATATTAGGCCCTTCCGGTGTTTCAATAGGACAAAGTCTTCCGTAGTGGGTATAATGAACATCACGCACCTCAAATCCAGCACGCTCTCTTGAAAGACCACCAGGGCCTAACGCTGATAGTCTTCTTTTGTGAGTAATCTCAGCTAAAGGATTGGTTTGATCCATAAACTGCGATAACTGGTTGGTTCCAAAAAAAGTGTTGATGACCGAGGAAAGGGTTTTAGCATTGATCAAGTCAATTGGAGTAAAGACCTCATTATCTCTGACATTCATTCTTTCGCGTATTGTTCTAGCCATTCTAGCCAATCCGACTCCAAACTGAGATGAGAGTTGCTCTCCAACAGTTCTTACCCTTCTATTGGAAAGGTGATCAATATCATCAATTTCTGCTTTAGAGTTAATCAACTCGATCAAGTACTTCACAATGGTTATAATGTCTACTTTAGTCAAGACCTGTTTGTCCATCTCGACTTCAAGGTTGAGTTTTTTGTTCATTCGGTAACGGCCAACCTCGCCTAGATTGTATCGCTGATCGGAAAAGAAAAGCTTATCAATTATACCACGAGCAGTATCTTCGTCAGGTGGCTCGGCATTTCTCAACTGGCGATAAATGTGCTCTACAGCCTCTTTTTCAGTGTTTGTAGGATCTTTTTGCAATGTGTTATGAATGATAGCAAAATCAGACATATGAGCGTCTTCTTTGTGCAATAGTATGGTTTTAACATCTGCTTCCAAAATCATTTCGATATGCTCTTTTTCAAGGAGAGTGTCACGATCTATTATGATTTCATTACGCTCGATGGAAATCACTTCGCCTGTATCCTCATCAACAAAATCCTCATGCCATGTTTTCAAAACACGTGCAGCAAGTTTACGGTCAAGAACTTTCTTCAATCCAGTTTTGGAGACTTTAACCTCTTCTGCTAAATCGAAAATTTGTAAAATATCTTTATCGCTTTCGTAACCAATAGCCCTAAAAAGAGTGGTTACTGGTAATTTTTTCTTTCTATCAATGTAGGCATACATCACACTGTTAATATCAGTAGCAAATTCAATCCATGATCCCTTAAACGGAATAACTCTTGCAGAGTAGAGTTTTGTTCCATTAGCATGGTAAGACTGACCAAAAAAGACACCTGGGGAGCGGTGTAATTGGGAAACTACTATGCGCTCTGCTCCATTAATTACAAAAGTCCCACTGGGAGTCATATACGGTATAGTCCCCAAAAAAACATCTTGGACAATAGTTTCAAAATCTTCGTGTTCGGGATCGGTACAAAAGAGTTTTAGTCTAGCTTTTAGGGGAACAGAATAAGTCAAGCCCCTTTCAATACATTCTTGGATCAAGTAACGAGGTGGATCAACGAAGTAGTCAATAAATTCTAATACAAACTGGTTTCTTGTATCCGTAATCGGAAAATTTTCTTTAAAAGTATTAAAAAGTCCTTCTTCGATTCTTTCGTCAGATTTGGTTTCCAACTGGAAAAAATCTTGGAATGATTTGATTTGAATATCAAGGAAATCAGGGTATTTGGGAGAATCTTTTGCGGCTGCAAAATTGACTCTAGTGGAAGATTGTGTATTTGGCATCTACTTTNATTTATTNNTATCCAATAATTGNGTNTAAAACCCTAGGGGCATTNTGAAACAGAAAAATGGTCTAGACTAATGGAGTTTGTCCAAAAGTCTAAACCTTATTTCTAGTGAGATAANAACTATTTAAGTTCGACCTCAGCTCCAGCTTCTTCAAGCGACTTTTTAAGTCCTTCAGCTTCGTCTTTAGAAACTGCTTCNTTAATATTACTTGGTACATTATCAACCAAATCTTTGGCTTCTTTCAAGCCAAGGCCAGTCAATTCTTTAACCAATTTAACAACTGCAAGTTTTGATCCACCAGCAGCGGTTAGTACTACATTGAATTCTGATTTTTCCTCNGCAGCGGCNTCTCCACCACCGGCAGCNNCACCNCCNGCAACAGCNACAGCTGCAGCAGCAGGCTCAATNCCGTACTCANCTTTTAAAATATCGGCCAATTCATTAACTTCTTTTACCGTNAAATTAACCAGTTGTTCTGCGAATTCTTTTAAATCTGCCATTTTTCTATTTGAATTTTCTTGTTTTAAATAATTATAATTTTTGAATGTCTATTCTTTTGAGCGATTACCGCTCAGATAATGTTTTAAGTATTCCTGAAATATTAGATCTACCCGATTGAAGTGCTGAAATAACATTTTTGGCGGGAGATTGAAGTAATGTAATCACTTCTCCTATCAACTCTTCTTTTGACTTGATGGATTCCAATACGTCAATTTGATCGTCGCCTATGTATATGGCCTCTTCAATGTAAGCGCCTTTCAATAANGGTTTTTCTGATTTTNTTCGGAAATTTTTGATCAACTTGGCTGGAGTNTTACCCACATCTGAGAACATCAAAGAGGTGTTGCCTTTCAATACTTCTTTTAGGTTTCCAAAATCTTTATCAGAGGCCTCCATGGCTTTCGCCAATAAAGTATTCTTTACAACAGACAATTTAATATTTGAATTAAAACATGCCCTGCGCAATGCAGTAGTTTGAACTGCATCGAGACCGGCAATATCGGTCAAATAAAGATTTTTTACCGAGGATAACCTTTCGGTTAAATCTTGGATTTCTTGTACTTTTTGCTCTTTTGTCATTCCTTAAATTTTAAGGCTAAGCCAATTTAGTTTCAATGCCAATTCCAGGACTCATAGTACTAGACATGGAAATGCTTTTGATGTAAGTTCCTTTGATCGTAGTGGGTTTCAACTTGTGAATCGTNTTGAGTAACTCATTGGCATTTTCTTCGATCTTTTTCGGTTCGAAAGATACTTTACCAATGGAAGCGTGAACGATTCCATTTTTGTCCACTTTAAAATCAATTTTCCCTCCTTTAACNTCAGAGACCGCCTTTNTGATATCCATAGTTACTGTTCCTGTTTTAGGATTAGGCATTAAACCTCGTGGACCTAAAACACGCCCCAAGGGACCTAATTTACCCATCACACTTGGCATGGTAACAATNACATCAACATCTGTCCAGCCATCTTTGATTTTTTGNAGGTATTCATCTAAGCCAATGAAATCAGCACCTGCCTCTTTTGCTTCTGCTTCTTTGTCAGGCGTAACCAAGGCTAAAACCCTNAGGGTTTTACCNGTCCCGTGGGGAAGTGTAACTACACCTCGAACCATTTGATTCGCCTTTTTGGGGTCTACACCCAAGCGAATGGCCAGGTCTACTGATGCATCGAATTTTGTGGTGGTCACATCTTTGACTAAAGAAGAAGCATCTGCTACAGANTACAAAGACTTAATATNNACTTTGGCTCTAGCTTCTTTTTGTTTTTTTGATAATCTTGCCATAACAAATTTTTAAGAGTTAGAAGGAAATTCTCCTTTCACAGTGAATCCCATCGAACGCGCGGTACCGGCTACCATTTTCATGGCTGATTCTATGGTAAATGCGTTTAAATCTTGCATTTTATCCTCAGCAATAGTTCTGACTTGATCCCAAGTAACCGATGCTACTTTGGCTCTATTAGGTTCCCCAGAACCCTTTTTAGTTTTGGCTGCTTCCATCAATTGAACGGCCGCCGGAGGTGTCTTTATTACAAATTCAAAAGATTTATCATTGTAAACAGAAATAACCACCGGTAATACTTTTCCGGGTTTATCTTGTGTTCGAGCATTAAATTGCTTGCAAAACTCCATGATATTAACTCCTGCAGCACCTAGCGCGGGTCCAACCGGTGGCGACGGATTCGCAGCACCTCCCCGAACTTGAAGTTTAAGAACTTTATCTATTTCTTTTGCCATTATTTAATAATTAACGTTGTTGAAGTTTCAATTGGAAGCTAAAACTCCACATATAAGTAACATTTATAATTTTTCTACTTGCATATAACTCAATTCCAAAGGTGTCTTTCGACCAAAAATCTTAACCATTACCTCAAGTTTTCTCTTCTCCTCATTCACCTTTTCAATAGATCCATTGAAGCCGTTGAAAGGTCCGTCGATCACCTTGACATTCTCACCTCTGGTAAAAGGTATTGCTATGTGTTCTGTTGTCATTGTCAACTCATCTACTTTACCTAACATCCTGTTGACCTCTGCAGTTCTAAGTGGTACAGGGTCTCCTCCTTTGGTCTCTCCTAGGAACCCAATTACATTGGTTACAGATTTTATGATGTGGGGAATTTCTCCAGTCAAATTGGCTTTAATCATAATATAACCGGGGAAGTATACTTTCTCTTTGTTGATCTTTTTTCCGTTTCGAATTTGGACTACTTTCTCCATGGGAACTAAAATATCTTCCACCTGATCAGCATAACCCAAACGGCTAATTTCACTCATTATGTAGTCTTTAATTTTAGCTTCTTGTCCACTAACCGCTCTAACTACATACCAATTTTTAGTAACAACCTCAGCCATGCTTATCAGTTAATCAATTTAAAATAAAATCCTACAACTTCTGAGAGTACAGTATCTGCTCCCCAAATAGCCAGTGAAAAAATCACAGAGAAAACTAAAACAACTACGACCAATCGTTGAAGTTCTCCACGGGGTGTCCAAGACACATTGTTTTTCAGTTCTTCAAACGAATCTCTAATGTAGTCGATAATTGCTGACATACTACAATGTTAATTTTGCACGGGTTGAGAGGCTCGAACTCCCGACACCTGGTTTTGGAGACCAGTGCTCTACCAACTGAGCTAAACCCGTTTTTATTTGACACAAAAGGCGTCCACCATAGGCAGACACCTTAGGGTCATGCTAAAAACTTTTTGTTTAGTCTAAAATCTCAGTAACCTGACCTGCTCCAACAGTTCTTCCACCTTCACGAATCGCAAACCTAAGACCTACGTTTAATGCAATAGGCTGAATTAAATCTACTGTTATAGTTAGGTTGTCACCGGGCATTACCATCTCAACTCCGTTTGGCAACACAATGTTTCCTGTAACGTCAGTAGTTCTTACATAAAACTGCGGACGATAGTTATTGTGAAAGGGTGTGTGACGTCCTCCTTCTTCTTTTTTTAATATATATACTTCTGCTTTAAATTTGGCATGAGGGGTAACAGAACCAGGCTTACAAATAACCATACCTCTTTTGATATCTGTTTTTTCAATGCCTCTTAGAAGAATCCCTACGTTATCACCTGCTTCTCCTCGGTCTAAAATTTTTCTAAACATTTCTACACCCGTTACAGTAGACTTCATTTTTTCAGCTCCCATTCCAATTATATCTACTTCGTCAGCTGTGTTGGCAACTCCAGTTTCGATTCTTCCAGTGGCAACAGTACCACGTCCAGTGATAGAGAAAACGTCCTCCACTGGCATTAAGAAATCTTTATCAACGTCACGCTTAGGTAATTCGATCCACCCATCAACTTGCTCCATCAATTTAAGAACAGTATCTACCCACTTTTGCTCTCCGTTTAAAGCACCAAGAGCAGAACCAAGAATAACGGGAGTATTATCGCCGTCATAGTCATAAAAAGAAAGCAATTCTCGTACTTCCATCTCAACTAACTCCAGAAGCTCTTCATCATCCACCATATCAGCTTTATTTAAGAATACAACAATTCTAGGAACACCAACCTGTCTTCCCAACAAGATGTGCTCGCGGGTTTGAGGCATGGGTCCATCAGTTGCAGCAACCACAAGGATTGCACCGTCCATCTGAGCAGCACCAGTAACCATATTCTTAACATAGTCTGCGTGACCAGGACAATCGACGTGAGCATAGTGGCGCTCATTAGTAGCATATTCAACATGGGAGGTGTTAATGGTTATGCCACGCTCCTTTTCTTCTGGAGCATTATCAATTTGATCAAAGCTTTTTGCTTCTGAAAATCCAGCGTCAGCAAGTACTTTTGTAATTGCAGCTGTTAGTGTTGTTTTACCGTGATCCACGTGACCGATAGTTCCAATGTTTAAATGTGGTTTTGACCGATCAAAAGTTTCTTTAGCCATAATTTATGTTGTATGTATATTGTTAAGCGGGTGCAAATTTAGTAATTTTTTGTAATTAACATCTTTATTTCCTTACATTTTTTGGAATTTTTAGACTTTTTTTTTATACCCTTCTATGAGGGATCCAAAGCCCACAAAAATTGAATAAAAAAATGATCCAAATAAGCATTTAATATTAATTTGTGAAATTCTCCACTTAAAAAATTAAATTAAAAAAATCAAAGTTGTTTAATCTGCAATTAAAAAATTATTCACCTCAATAATTATTGATTTAAAATCGTTCAAAAAAGTATTAACAGATTACAAAAATCGTCTTCAAAAAGAAATTGTAGTCCGCTATGATTTCACTCTTATTTTGTACTTTTACATGGACTAAATTTGAATTTAATGGCTTTTGATATCGAGATGATCAAGCACAGTTATGCGCAACTACCCGAACGCATAGGCTTTTTAAAAAAAAAATTAAATCGTCCCCTAACTTTTAGTGAAAAGATTCTTTACGCCCATCTGTGGGATAAAAAACCAAGTCAGTCTTTCAAAAGAGGTGAAGATTATGTCAATTTTGCTCCAGACCGCATTGCCTGTCAGGATGCAACTGCTCAAATGGCATTACTTCAATTCATGCAGGCTGGTAAGACCAAAGTGGCCGTCCCAACAACCGTTCACTGTGACCACTTGATACAAGCCAAAGAAGGGGCTGCAGCTGACTTAAAGTCAGCGAAAAGTTCCAGTGAAGAGGTTTTCAATTTCCTAGAATCGGTGTCCAACAAATATGGAATTGGTTTCTGGAAACCTGGTGCAGGAATTATTCATCAAGTGGTTTTGGAAAATTATGCTTTTCCAGGAGGGATGATGATTGGTACTGACTCCCATACAGTCAATGCAGGTGGACTCGGCATGGTTGCTGTAGGTGTTGGAGGAGCCGATGCCGTAGATGTAATGGCAGGCATGCCATGGGAGCTCAAATTTCCAAAAATGATAGGTGTAAAATTAACTGGAAAACTCAATGGCTGGACTGCCCCAAAAGATGTAATTCTCAAAGTAGCCGGTATTCTAACGGTGAAAGGAGGAACCGGGGCCATCATAGAATATTTTGGGCCTGGAGCAGAGTCCATGTCTTGTACCGGAAAAGGTACTATTTGTAATATGGGCGCCGAAGTAGGTGCCACCACATCAACTTTTGGATACGACTCCTCTATGGAACGTTATCTCAAGGCTACTGGAAGAGATGACGTAGCTGAAGCAGCGAACCAAGTTAAAGAATACTTAACTGCAGATTTGGAAGTTTATGCCGAACCTAAAAAATATTTTGATCAAGTTATAGAAATCGATCTAGATACCTTGATGCCACACATCAATGGCCCTTTCACTCCAGATTTGGCGACTCCTGTAGATCAAATGAGTCAGAAAGCCACCGCAGGGGAATGGCCGTTAAAAGTAGATTGGGGACTGATAGGATCCTGTACCAATTCTTCTTACGAAGATTTGTCCAGAGCCGCCAGCATTGCCCAACAAGCTATAGATAAAAAATTAGTGACAAAGGCTGAGTTTGGAATCAATCCAGGATCAGAGCAAGTACGATATACTGCTGAAAGAGATGGATTGCTGAATATTTTTGAAGACCTGAACGCCAAAATTTTCACCAATGCCTGTGGTCCCTGTATTGGACAATGGGATAGAGCTGGAGCAGACAAAGCAGAAAAAAATTCCATAATCCACTCCTTTAACCGAAATTTTTCCAAACGTGCTGATGGCAATCCCAACACCCATGCTTTTGTAGCATCTCCAGAGATGGTCGCTGCTGTTGCCATTTCAGGAAGATTGGATTTTAACCCCATCACTGATAGCTTGCTCAACGAAGAAGGAGAATCTGTCAAGTTAGATGCTCCTAAAGGTATGGAACTCCCTCCCAAAGGATTTGACGTTAAAGACAACGGTTACCTTCCCCCAGAGGCCGACGGCTCTTTAGTCAATGTGGTGGTCAAAGAGAACTCAGAGAGGCTCCAACTGCTAACTCCTTTTGATCCATGGAATGGTGAAAACCTTATGAACGCGAAATTACTTCTTAAAGCCTTTGGAAAATGCACTACCGATCACATATCGATGGCTGGTCCTTGGTTAAGGTATCGTGGACATCTGGACAACATCTCTAACAACTGTTTTATAGGGGCTGTGAATGCCTTCAATCAAAAAACCAATTTTGTCAAAAACCAATTAACAGGGGAATATGGAGGAGTACCCGATGTTCAGAGGGAATACAAAAAAGAAGGTATACCCACAGTAGTTGTGGGAGATCATAACTATGGAGAGGGATCTTCTCGAGAACATGCGGCAATGGAGCCCCGTCACCTGGGTGTGAAAGTGGTTTTAGTAAAGTCTTTTGCCAGAATACACGAAACCAACCTAAAAAAACAAGGCATGCTGGGTATTACTTTTGCCAATGAAAATGACTACGATTTGATTCAGGAAAACGATATATTCAACTTTGTCGATTTGAAGTCATTTGCTCCAGGAAAATCTATCTCCATAGAAGTGATACACTCAGACGGGTCAATAGACAAAATTTCCGCCAACCATACCTACAACACCCAACAAATTGAATGGTATAAGGAAGGTTCTGCTTTGAATTTGATCAAAAAACAAAACTCACTTAGCTAGTTCATTTTAAAAAAAGAGATCAATTAACTATCGTTATTTTTTCAAAATGACAGCTTTTCGTTTCAAATTTATTTTCAAACTACGCTTGGAGGAGTTTTTAGCATTGGTTTTATTGATTCCAATGCTTTTTTTTATGATTATTTATTATGACAAAGAAGGTTTCAGAGACTCCAATATTGATCGCTTTTTGATTACTGGACTAGTTTTTTTCCTTTTTTTAGGTATTATCAAGCTCAAAGATTTAAAGATGTTACTGAAATCTAAAATAGGGCGCATTACCAAAATCGTTCTTGATTTTCTTCGCGAAACCCTCCCTTTTGCGTTTTGTGTTTCTATCTATACTAACATGCACGATATGGTTCACTTGGTGAATCCAAATGATATTGATGCTGACTTAATTTCTTGGGATGAATACCTTCTGGGTTTTCAACCTGCCATTTATTTGGAACAATACATAATACCGGAACTCACCGATTTCATGTATTTTTCCTACAGCTCCTTTTTGATCTATATTTTACTTTTCACCATGTACTTGTATGTTAGAAAAAAGAAAAATGCTTTTCGCGAAACTTTGGTTTCTATAATTCTTACCTTTTACATAGGATATGTAGGATATGTTATTTTTCCTGCAGTAGGCCCAAAGTTTACAATGTCTCATTTGTTTGAGACTTCTCTATCAGGGTCCTATATTACAGATAGACTTTCCTTTATCATGAATTATGAGATTTCGGAATACACTCGGCGGGACTGTTTTCCTAGCCTGCACAACGGGGTGATCTTTTTAATTCTTTTGTTTGGATTCAAACATGAAAAGATTTATGCTTACATATTCTTGCCTTTTGCCATAGCACTATTTATATCAACCTTATACCTTCGTTATCATTATTTTGTTGACATGATTGCAGGATTTCTGCTTGCAATAATCATATTTTTCCTTGGACCGATTTTAAACAATTATTGGGAAAAGAAAAGCTTTGAATACAAACTAGTTTAAACATTCTAAAAGTATCTTCAGTCAATCAACCTAATTCCTTGTTGGGGAAAGATATCCTTGAGATCAGTCGAATGCATCAGAGTAATCAGGGATCACTTTAATTCAAATTATTTTTGGCATCGCAAGCATGAATTTTTATCTCTATTGATCCAAAGTAATATTAAGTAAATTTGTTGACTTTCTGATTATAAGGTGATTGAATTGGTAAATAAAACGTAAGTGTTATGACTTGATTTATCTATATATTTGAGTTAAATCAAATACAATAAATAATGAAATCATTTCTGATAAAGTATCATAATCATTTTTCTGTTATTCTAATTATTGGAATCGCTGCAGGTACTATTATTCCCGATGAAACTGCCAAAGAAAATTATGTAGCAGGAATTATTTATGTAATTGCTGCATTCTGTGGTTTTTTTTCGTTAACAGGAACCATTATGGCATATTCAACCCAAAAAAAGCGTGAGGAATAAAGTTCTGAAATTAACTTGGCTTAAATTATCACTGTTTTAATACTTAAAGTGATTACAATTCTAATCTTAACCGAAGTTAAATTAGATCGATGAAAATTGTTAATTTTTAGAAATTTTAAATCTTTTTAAACCTGAGCCAACATTTCCAATTATAAGGAAATTTTCATCCTCAATGTGATATATTTCCTCACCGTTCATCTCTACTGTCTGATTTGAAAAATATTTTGGGAAATAAATTTCTGCAGCCATATTCGCTGGAATATTTAATTCTAAATAAAATTGTTTGTTTAAATCATTTTTGATAGATAAATAGATATCACCTCTTATTGTATGATATTTTATTTTAGCCATCTTAGTGTTCGAAATTTGAGGTTTGATTCTAACTATTTCAAAACCAGCTTTTAGGGGTTGGATACCCATTATTTGGTGAGCAATAATATTACCTGGAGCAGATCCCCAGGCATGATTCCAATCCATATTTGGTTTGTATTTAAAGTCCCATGCTTCAAGAGTTATCGTTGAACCTAAATCATAAATCCAATGAGTCCAACTTCTATCACCTCTTGATGTTAATAATTGTAATCCATATTCCGACTCACCATTTTTAAATAATGCATCTAAAAGATGTTGTGCACCATAGGGACTGCAAGCCATTCCCCTTGTTTTTACAAAATTTAATACTTTACTTAAATTATTTTTTGGAACGATTCCAAATTTTAATGGAAAAAAATTTGCATGTAAGGAGCTATGGGAACTTTCTTCTCCATCGACATAAACTCCAGTATTTCGATTAATTAATTTTTCATTGATTGATTTTTTAACTTTTTCAGCACGTTCATTAAAAAATTCAAAATCATCCAAATTCCCAAGTATGTTGGAAATTTTTGACATGATAATCAGTGCTTGATAATGGTAGGAATTTATGACCGTGTTAATATTTTTAAAATCAAAACCATCAGTTTCTCCTTTAATACCATATTGCCAAGATTCTTTTTTAGCAAATAAATTTTTATGTGGCCAGTCAACTAGATCTTTGAAAGTTGGATTTTCTTTTTTTTGCCTTCTGGACTCAATTTCACTAAAATGTACAGCCTTGCGGACTTCTTTTGTTACAAGTCCAGTTTTAGTACTTATCAAACCATCTTTTCTTGCAAGTTGGTATAATGTTTTTGATTTAAGGTCATTATAAAAGTAAGCTAGAGAGGATTTATCACCTGTATGCATATAATCTTCCCAAGCAATTAATAAAACCTGTAAGATATAATCAGTCCATTGGCTGGAATATAAAATTTGAAACTCATGTGTATATCTAGCAATTGAAAAACCCCTTTCAACTGCATAATGTGTTTTTTGGTTTACATAAGAGTCTCCCTCCCTTGGAAATCTTTCTCTATTCCCATCAACATAAATACCCATGAAACTAGTAGCTTTTACTGAGTGTTTAGTTAGCTGCCAAAGATCATTCAATATTTTATTATCAGATTCAAAATAAGTTGCATGATCATCAAATTTATAATTAACAATTATTTGCTCAATTGAAGACTTTTCTATTAGATCACTATCATAATTTTCTATTTCTACGTATCTAAAAGGTAAAACTTCTTTAATATATTCTGGCATGTAAATCTTTCTCTCTGGTCTGGTGTAATAATGAGAAGGTATAATTACTTCATAATCGTACCATCCTGGCTTAAGTTTTAAGTTTACTGATTCACTTATTACATTACCTTTAGGATTTTTGTCTAATCGACCATTTTTAATTGATTCACCAAAGCTAATTTTTACTGAATCATTTTTTTTATCTCCAAATAAATTTAATTTAATACTTCCAAATGCGGCTTTACCAAAATCAATAAAGGCAAGGCGTTTTCCAATTCTTTTTAAAGCCTTACAAGTGTTGATTTTTTTCTCAACAAAATACCTACTTGTGTGATGTTTTTTTAATTCTTGCCCAGTTTTAAACTTTTGACATTTTGAAAATTTAGATACTTGATTGTGATTATCCCAAACTTTAACTTTCCAATAATAAATTGTATTTGGATTTAATTTTTTTCCAGAATATTTAACATTTATTGAATGATCACTTTTAATTTTTTTAGAATCCCAAAAATCTCCAATATCATTATCAATACTTTCTTTGTTAGAAGAAACTATTATCCTGTAGGCAATTTGAAAAGTATTTTCTTTTTTTGAGAATATCTGCCAACTTAATAATGGGTTATTTTTACAGATATCTATTATTTGATATTTGTCATTTTTGAGCAAAGCTTCTTCTAATTCAATAGAAACATGATAACCATTTTTTAAAACCCTGTCAGGGTGTCTAATAAAATCTACACTTAAATTTGTTGCAATTAACTTTTCCTGACAAAGAAGAGCTGATGACTCAAGGAATATAATTAAGAAAAAGAGGTGTTTAAGATGGAAACTTTTTTTCATAACTCTTGATTAAAGTTTAACTGCCTAAGAACCTCGTAAAGTTTTATCTCAAGATATTTAGGCGCATTTTTAAGTGCTTTTTCTAAAGCTATTTTTTCGGGTGTTATCTTGTAAATTTGCACGTGAGGCATGTTAGGAATATTATTGATGGATGTTTGACCTGCCATAATTAGGGTTGGTATTTTCTTGGATTCTGTCAATTGAGCGACCTTAAAAGGTAATTTTCCAAACAAACTTTGATTATCAAAGTTACCTTCACCAGTTATTACCAAATCCATTTCATTTATTTGGTCACTTAATCCAACAAAATCTGCTAACAAATCAAATCCATTTTTAAGTTTGGCGTTCAAAAGGCCATAAAGCCCTGCACTCACTCCGCCGGCAGCACCACCACCTTTGATTGACCCAACATCAATTCCAAATTGATTCAACATCACTTTAGTAAATTGTTTGCCTGCAAATTCAAGTTGGTCAATCATTTGAGGGTTTGCCCCCTTTTGTTCAGCGTAAGTCTTTGCTGCTCCATCATTTCCTAACAATGGGTTACTCACATCGCATGCAACGATAAAATTTATATTTTTAACACGTTGATCTATCATGGATAAATCAATCCGATTTAATTGTGATATAGCCCCACCTCCACTGATTAATCTTTTATTTTTTTTGTCTAAAAATTGACCATTAAAGGCGCTTATGATCCCTGACCCAAAATCATGAGTAGCACTCCCACCAATTCCTAAATAGATTTTATTACATCCTTGATTTAATGCGTCAAGAATCATTTTACCTGTTCCCCATGTAGAGGTGATAAGTGGATTGTACTCATTATAAGTCAGTTGATTCAATCCTGCTGTTTGAGACAATTCTACCCAGGCACTAGTTTTATTTTTAAAACAAAAATAATTAGCTTGCATAGGTCTTAATAAAGGATCGGTTACCCTGCAATTCACTAACTCACCGTCAACATAGCGCTCCAACAACTTTAGTGCTCCCTCCCCACCATCTGAGAATGGCAATAGCTTGTAATTGCTACTAGTGAAGACCCTTTTAACTGCGCTTTCCATCACCATTGCTACTTCATTGGAGGACATGCAACCTTTAAAAGAATCTGGTATGATAAGAATGTTCATTTGAAAATGTAATTATTTTATTTTAATTACTTATTTCGAAACTTCTCTAGAATAAAATAATCAATCGATAATAATATGGCTCCCAATATTACAATATATACAGTTCATTTATAAATGTTGATACTTTCATTCTCTGAAAGGAATCCCGAAAAACCACCCAGCACAAGTAAATTCCAATATCTTTTTAACCATTTTTTCATACTTCTAAAGTAAAGAAAATTTAAAATTCAAGGTGACCACTCTAAAGAGTTATAAAATAATAAATGGTAGGTGGAAAAAACAAAAAACACATGAAGTCTAGACTGATTGATGATTCTTTTTTTGAATGCCAAAATGCAAATAATAAAAGGGGAAATTGATAAGGAAGCCTTATCAAAGCCTCATGCTTAGTTATTGATAATAGGTTTTGTGGAATCTCGGAGTTATATAAATAAATATTCGCTGGGAATACAGCTATTAATAGTAAGATAATTCCCCAACATCCGTAAAATCTAGTTTTCCTGAAAATCATCATCAAGCCAAAAACTATTTCAAGCAATCCAGATAAATAAACCATGAACTTATGATAAGGAACATATGGGGGCATAATAGCTAAAAAAAAATCTGGATTTGTAAAATGCTTGACTCCAACTGAGATGTATAAAAAGCTCAAAACCAAAAGGCAAAATCCTTTTAAAATTCTTATATAACGCATATTAAATACTCCTCTTCCAGGTGCCTCCATAATTGTAATTGATATTATTTCTTTTGACTTTTAGCAGACTACTTTTTTGAACATGAAGATCTAAGACGGGATCCTGATTTAGATTTATTCTATTAATACTTATTTGGTTGACCCTTCACTTTCCTGTTACCAAATTTTAATGCTCATTTTCTTGTTTTTATTATTTTAATAACACTTAAATTAGGAAAAATAAATATTCCAATGAAAAGAAGGAACTTTATTCGAAATACTTTTTTAGCTAGTGTTTCACCTTATCCATTCATTAAAAATTTTGTTGGTATTAATGGTGAAAACTATACTGAACTTAAAAAACATAAAATAACCAAGGTTGAGAGACTAGTGTTTGACTATAATTGGCCAAGATATGTTGGTAAAAATGCCAGAAAAGGTAATCATGGGCAATACCATTCTGATGTGGCTTTCAAACTTTATACTGACCAGGGTGCTATGGGTTGGGCTCTTGGACGTAAAAATGTAAAAGATGAAGAATTATTTCAGCTTAGGGGAAAGTTAGTTTCAGAACTTATTTCCCCTGAATTAGGAATGCGAAAGGGTTTAAATGTCTACTTAGATTTGGCATTGCACGATCTAATGGGTGTAATTCTAAATAAACCAATTTATAAATTAATTGGTGATAATGGATCAAAAGATACTCCAATATATAGTGGTATGATCTATTTTGATGAATTAGAACATGAGGGAAAGGTAGGAGGAATAGATAAAATTCTTGAAAATTGTCAATGGGATATTGAATATGGTTATCGTCAATTGAAAGTTAAAATTGGACGAAGTGGTAAATGGTATTCTCATGGTCAAGGTTTGAAAATGGATGTAGAGGTAGTAAAACAAATTAAAAACGCTTTCCCTGATATTACTCTTTTAGTTGACTCTAATGATAAATACACCCTTCAAGATACTGTTGATTTTTTAAAAGGGATTGGAGACATTCCTTTACTATGGGTTGAAGAACCTTTCAGAGAAAATTATGAAGATGGCAAAAAACTCAGAAAATGGATGAATGAAAATGGGTTTAAAAGGACTCTTTATGCAGATGGTGAAGCTAATCCAAATCATGAGTTATGTTTGAGAATGGGAAAGGAAGAGATTATGAACGTGTATCTTCCTGATATTCGCGGCTTTGGATTTACTCGTTGGAGACATTTAATGAATGATTTAAAATCTTGTAAAATGCTCGCAAGTCCCCATGCTTTTGGAAGTATGCTGAAAACCCATTATATCACTCACATTGCTTCAGCATTGGGAAATGTTGTAACCATTGAGGGTGTTACCTGTTTTTCTGATCAAATTGAATTCGGCGATTACAAATTAATTGATGGAAAAATTCAGGTTTCAGATGCTGCAGGTTTTGGAATGAAATTATTGATTTAACTTATAGAAAAAGTGGGGGATAAATAATTCTTTTGCATTGCATCTATCATCTAAAATCACAAATAAATTCCCATTTATTATTTCTATTATCATTCAAAAATACCATTCCTCTATCCATTTTTTCATTCCATAT
>NZAX01000060.1 GCA_002687665.1 Flavobacteriaceae bacterium | reverse complement strand
AAGGATTAAACACTAAGGGTTAGAAAAATTAAAAATTATTACTTTTGCCGCATGGCATCGTGGCCGAGTGGCTAGGCGTGTCAAAGATCAAAATATCCCTTACGTGGAAGAACTTATTCAAAAAATTGTAGCCGATTCTAAAAGCCCAGTTGATGGAAGTCCTTCCATAGAGGACTTATCTAACGCTGGAATACAAAATTTGATTGGGGACCAAAATAAATATAAAGTGGCTATTGCTAACGCCTCTCCTGAACCAACTACATTAACTGAAATGCAACAAATCATCAATGATGTAAATGGAGATAGAGCATATCTGGGCAATACAAAACTTGTTTGGTCAGATGAATTTGATTCAGATGGTACCCCACTAGATTCGAAATGGGATTATGATATTGGAACAAACAATGGATGGGGAAATGGAGAATCACAGTACTATACAACATTGGAAGATAATGTAAAAGTTGAGGATGGATTACTAATTATAACAGCCAAGAAAGAAAATTTTGAAGGGGCTAATTATACCTCTGCTCGATTAAAATCTCAGGGTAGATACAGTTTTACCTATGGAAAAGTTGAAATTAGGGCTAAACTTCCTGCTGCCGCTGGCACATGGCCTGCATTATGGATGCTAGGTTCTAATATTACCTCTGTGGGTTGGCCAAAGTGTGGAGAAATAGATATTATGGAGCAAAAGGGCTGGGATAAAAGTAGGGTGTCTGCTGCACTTCATAATCAATCAAGCTCGGGAAATACAATACACTTTAAAGAAGTTGATGTCCCAACTTCAGTTAGAGAGTTTCATATTTACGCTGTAAATTGGACTCCTGATGAAATCACCTTTTCTGTTGATGGGATTGAGTACTTCACATATAACCCTGAGGACAAAACTGAGCTAAATTGGCCGTATGATAAACCTCAATTTATTATTTTAAATGTAGCTATGGGTGGTAATCTAGGAGGTGAAATTCCATCAGATTTCAATGAAAGTTCTATGCAAATTGATTATGTAAGAGTATACCGTTAAAAAATTTACGGATTAACGACTTATAAAATCTTCTTGCCTTATGAACAAATAAAGGCACTTCAAGACTGGAGTAATAGCCTTAAGGATATGTTTGTGAAATTTTTTATAAGGAAGAATTTTTCTTCCTGAGATAATAACTTTAATACAATCATTTAAGACCAAGCCTAGTATAGCTCAGGTCGTTATAGAAGATCTATGGTGTCAGTGATTTAATTACTCTAACTGATTCGATTTAAAAAAATATTAGTTGAATGATCAACTTAGAAGAAATAAAATTTATTGAAAATTATAATGTACATCCAAATAAAATTATAAAAGGAGAGGAAGTACTAATAGCGGGAGAAAACTTTCAAAAAATCTCCAATGTGGATAGAATGCGCCCTTTTTTTATGAGCTTGGTCAGCAACTCTAACCATTGGCTTTTCATTTCGTCTTCGGGTGGCCTTACCGCAGGAAGAAAACATAGCAGTAATGCATTGTTTCCATATTACACGGATGATAAAATCGTTGAATCGGCAGAGAATTCCGGTAGTAAAACCATATTTATAGTTTCAAAGGGCGGTGCTAACCATCTATGGGAACCATTTTCCATTAGACAAGAAGGACTATATAAAACTTCTAGAAACCTTTATAAAAATACCTTAGGGAATAAAATCATTTTTGAAGAAATAAATCACGATCTTGATTTGACTTTTTCATATGCATGGAAAACTAGTGATCATTTTGGTTTTGTAAGACAAGTAGAGTTGATCAGCCAAGGTCTTGAACCTATCAGTATTGATGTCCTAGATGGAATTCAAAATCTTCTCCCTTGGGGCATCGAGGTAGACTTACAATTGGATAGTAGTAACTTAGCTGATGCCTATAAAAAGAATGAACTAGATCTTGAAACGGGCTTGGGCATCTTCTCGCTATCAGCTTTGATTGTAGACCGAGCTGAGCCAAGTGAAGCTCTAAAAGCGAATACTGTTTGGTCATCAGGGTTTGAAAATCCAAAATATCTATTGTCTTCCCTACAATTGGAAAAATTCAGATCAGGGCTACCCATTGAAAACGAATTGGATATCAGGGCTGAAAAAGGGGCTTACTTCTTAAACACACACTTAAGACTGGAACCAAAATCTTCAAAAAATTGGACGATAGTGGCCGATGTCAGTCAGGACATTAACCAGATCATTCAGATCAGAGAGCGCTTGATCGAGAAAGAAAATTTAGTCAATGAACTCAATCAAGATATTCAGTACGGATCGGAGGAATTGATTCGTTTAGTTGCAGCAGCTGATGGATTGCAATTGACTGCCAATGGATCCAAGAATACCCGGCATTTCTCCAACACACTTTTCAATATTATGAGAGGAGGGATTTTCGATTATAACTACACCATCAATAAAGATGATTTTTCTAAATATTTATTTGGAGCTAATAAAGAATTGCACCAAAAAAAATTAGATCTTCTTGGTCAGCTCGAGGAAGAGTTCGATTTGACTGTTCTCCAATCAATTATAAATCAAGAAACCGATAAAGACTTTATTAGACTATCAAAAGAATACCTTCCTTTAAAATTCAGCCGAAGACATGGAGATCCCAGTCGACCTTGGAACAAGTTTTCCATTAACACCAAAAGCGAAATTGACGGATCAAAAAATCTTGACTATGAAGGAAACTGGAGGGATATTTTTCAAAACTGGGAAGCCTTGGCGCATTCATATCCTGCTTTTATCGATGGGATGATTTATAAGTTTTTAAACGCATCTACTTTTGAAGGTTACAACCCCTATAGATTAACTAAAGATGGTTTTGACTGGGAGATAATTGAGCCAAAAAACCCTTGGTCATATATCGGATATTGGGGAGACCATCAAATTATTTATTTACTCAAGTTTTTAGAATTTTCCGAAAACTATTTTCCTAACAAACTCAATGACATANTTGNTCAAGATATATTTGTTTTTGCNAATGTTCCNTACAGGATTAAAACGGTGGAGGATATATTAAAAGATCCAAAAAANACTATTGATTTNGACNATGAGGCCAATGAAAAAATTCAAAACCGTAAAAATCAAATCGGAGCTGATGGAGCNTTACTTCAAGATGCTCNNGGTAAGATTTATAAAGTCAATTTAATTGAGAAGATTTTGGTGAGCCTATTGGCAAAAATTTCAAACTTTATTCCTGAGGCAGGAATCTGGATGAATACTCAACGTCCTGAGTGGAATGATGCTAACAATGCCCTGGTGGGTAATGGTGTTTCAATGGTTACCCTCTATTATCTGAGAAGATTTTTATCCTTTTTCAAAAGGTTCATTANTCAATTGGAGCAATCCGAATTTGCCATTTCTTNTGANCTATATGAATTTTTTATTNAAACGNTTCAGNCTTTTGACCATCAAAAGGCCCTACTTAAGACTGCTATAAGTGATCAAGATCGNAAGAAAATCTTCTNTAGCCTGGGTAAGGCNGGAAGTAACTATCGTAATATAATTTATNCCAACGGTCATTCAAATAAAAAGGNAAGAATAACNACAGAGGAATTGGATACTTTTATAACAGTTACNAATNCTTTTATTGAGCACACTATAAAAGCCAATAAAAGAAAGGATAAACTTTTNCATGCCTATAATCTGATTACTATANACGATGACCGCTTTTCGATNTCCTANCTATCCGAAATGTTAGAGGGTCAAGTTGCTGTATTAAGTTCTGGTTTTCTTTCGGCTCAGGAGAGTGTNGANCTTTTGGACAGTCTTAGNAATAGNAGACTCTACAGAGAAGATCAAAACAGCTATATCCTCTATCCGGATAAAGATCTGTCCATNTTTCTTCAAAAAAATAANATACCNGCAGCCAAAGTTNAAAGCAGCAANTTTTTNCAAAANCTTATANAAAATAACAACGTCGATATCATTTCTAAAGATGTTAAAGGACAATTTCATTTCAATCCAACACTTAANAACGTTAACGCTCTTAAAAGTGNTNTGAATCAGCTTCCAAGTGAATACGAAAGTTTNGTTGTAAANGAATCTGAATNCCTTTTTTCACTATATGAGTNTGTTTTTAATCACAAATCCTTTACTGGAAGATCTGGAACTTTTTTTGGATATGAGGGGCTGGGCTCCATTTANTGGCATATGGTATCCAAACTCTTATTGGCNAATTATGAGNTAGTTTCAAAAGCCATTGAATTGGNTGAANCAAAAAAGTGGATCGATCGATTGATAGATCATTATTATAAGATCTATAACGGAATTGNTCCAAAAAAATCTCCCGAGTTGTACGGTGCTTTTCCTACNGACCCTTATTCNCATACNCCTAGGGGAAAGGGAGNNCAGCAACCCGGTATGACNGGACAAGTCAAGGAGGATCTCCTCAGNAGANCNGGAGAATTGGGNGTTAGNGTCAAAGAAGGGATTCTGTGTTTTGANCCCGAGTTACTTAGAAGTGAGGAGTTTTTGGANCATANACAAGTATTTTATTTCATCAATATCCACCNNAAAAAAAGTGAAATACTTTTGGTNCCAAAATCAATGGCTTTCACTGTTTGTCAAGTTCCCGTGNTCTATCAAAAATCNGATGAAAATGTAATTGAAGTCCATGCAAANGATGGAAGTGTAACCCATTTGAAAGGAAAACAACTCAATTTNAAAATAAGTCAAGCANTATTCAGANGNTCGGGTNAGTATGAAAAAATCGTTGTTTTTCTNGACTCAATAAATTAAAATGAAATTAACCANANTTATATTTTTACTAATCTCAGCTTTCCTNACNGGGTCANGTNTTGGATGTAATCCCTCNNCNAAAAAAATANTGATAAAAGGGAGACAAATATGGGTTGACGATGCTCCTTATTTTATTAAAGGTATNTGTTATAANCCNGTTCCNAANGGCTCTGAAANAAGAGATTTNAACACTTTGGAAACCGATCTTAAATTGATGGTTGAGGCNGGGATTAATACACTNAGAGTATATAGTCCNATTGAAGAAAAATCTGTTTTAGANAAAATTGANGCGGCGGGGATNAAAGTTATCATTAGTATAGGTTACGACCAGCAAGGTTATTATGATTTGATTACCAANTCATACATCAATTATGTNNAAAAGTACAAAGATCACAATGCCATTTTGTTNTGGGAATTAGGGAACGAATANAATTACCACCCCGAATGGTTTGATGGAGACATTAAAAAATGGTATGNAATCTTAAATCAAGCCGCAAAAACCATTCATCAAATCGACAGAAAACATCCAGTNTCATCTGCACATGGTGAGTTNCCAGATTCTTTGGCCTTTTCAATTTGTACCGATCTTGATTTATGGGGTTTAAATGTATACCGTTGGGATAACCCNAATGAGTTGTTTGAGCAATGGGAAGAATTGAGTGANAAACCTTTATATTTTTCTGAAGCGGGNAGTGACAGCTACATGACCACTGATCGTGACGGNTTTATCCAGGGCGAAAATCAAAAAGCCCAGNCTGTTGCCAACTCNAAAATAGTCGATGCTGTCTTTCAGAATGCTCACTTGATCAGCGGANTAACTCTATTCTCTTTTTCTGANGAGTGGTGGAAGGCAGGAAATCCTCAACAACAAGACATTGGNGGTTTCGCNCCAAACAGTTCTGGAGTTCCNTATGATGGGAGTCCTAATGAAGAGTATTGGGGAATTGTTGATATCGACCGNAACAAAAAAGAGTCGTTCCATGTTTTAAAGGAACAATACANAAATTTTGATTTAAAAAAACAAACACCTCATTGAGCATATGAATGAATTGGATGAAAATACAGTGAAAAATGTATCNATGGGCCAGAAGATTGCTTTTGGTTTTGGGATGTTAGCCAATCAAATGTTTCCTGCAGCATTACAAATATTTATGGTTATCCTTGTTCAAGATCTCGGATTTCCACCTTTTTTATGGGGGTTGATTTTTTTCTTACCAAGATTTCTTGATGCTGTTACCGATCCTATCATGGGATTTATTTCGGATAATACCAAGTCGAAATGGGGTAGAAGGAGACAATACATTTTTGTAGGGGCATTGATTACCGGGGCATCATTTATTGCCATGTGGCAAATGTATGAGGTAAATGGGCCGATCTATAATTTTTGGTATTTCCTCAGCTTTTCTTTTCTCTTTTA
>NZAX01000059.1 GCA_002687665.1 Flavobacteriaceae bacterium | reverse complement strand
CTTCGCTCTCAATTCGGGGGTAGACTCTTTCAATCTGAGTTACCAATACAACCTTGCTCAGAATCAATCATTCGATCAATTGACCTACATCAGCTACCCCCTCAGCCTAAGGGTGCTTCCCTCTAGAAAACTCCATTTTGAAATGGGCTTACTTTACAACAAAATACTTAGCGCTCAAAATACACAGATTGTTGACCTAAAAAACCTAAGCCATGAATACTCCTCAGAGGTCTTCAAAAATACTTTTGGTTGGCTTTTTGCTAGTCAATACAATATTTGGAAGAGATTTGATGTCTCCCTCCAATACCGTTTTTTAAAGAAAGAAACTGATCCGCTGAGGGATCAAAAAAATAATTTTGATGCCATTCTATTTGGGATTCACTTTTTTGTACTCAATCCGAAAACAAAACCACTGTAAAATACCACTAAAAAAACCTAGCAATAGAGATGTTTAGATAGTAATGTCGTTGAGCAAGTTGACGCTCATTGTCTTTAGAAATACTGTTCAAAAGGGTGAGCAACCTCCATCTTTTGCCATAAAATGCAAAGCCCGCCTCTAAGCTATTTTTGTAGGGAATATTGGTCAGCACAAAAGGAGCCTTGTCATCAAATAATCCCCCAGAAACCATGTAATCATGGTAGCGATACTCAAGTCGCGTTCCAAAATAAATACCATATCCTTTGGTTTGCATCTCCAAAGGATTCCCCAAAAATGCCAACGCATCAGACGTCCCAAATAAAGATCCAACACGCACTCCAGCTGCGATGCGTTGCGACCCCAAATTTCCAAATAACTCATACATCAAAGCCAATCTCTTATGCAATTGTAATCGTTTTCTTTGCATTAAATTGATGTTAAAATGAAACCTTTGGGGCAAAGGCTTCAGCCAGGCCACATCTGGCAAACGCAAAATCTTATCGTGATAAAAGTTTTGAAAATAAGGAGCTAGGGAAGCCTTACCGGTCATACCTATCTTTAACGTTACTCCCCATGCCGAAAAGGGATTGTTGTAATGTTCAAAAGCCCTTTCCAAAAACAACCATCCACCATAGGGATAATCCAATTTATCTATATCAAATGTATAGCGGTTAGAAGGGGTATAAATTTCCTGTCCCAAAGTCCAATGCAAGTATCTTTTATAAGATATCCCCTCTTGATCTGTTAAACTTTTTAACTTTCCAGTGCTTATAAAAACTCCACTGGAATAGTAACGGTCCCTACCAAAATAAAGATCATTGTCTACACTCAAATTCACATAGTGCTGAGAATACGCACCTCCCCACCATAGAGACCACAAGATAAATAAAGTCGAAAGGGCAGATTTCATAGGTAAAATATGGTGGAATTTAACCATCATTTTTGGAATTCGTCTTCAAAAATGATTTCAATTTATACTAAGCTACGCCAAAACAAAATAGATTGGCTATTTTTGAAGTTCAATGGATGGAAATGTTCAATTAGAAATAAACAAAAGGATCGGGAGGATCAAGTTTTTCCATCCCAAAGGGAACAGCCTGCCCTCCAACATAATACAAAATCTCGTTCAGGCTCTTAAAAAGAGCGAAAAAGACCCCAATATTAGAGTGATTGTTTTGGAGAGTAAGGGTAATTCCTTTTGTGCCGGCGCCTCACTCAAAGAATTAAAAAGGCTAAAAAATATAGATGATACAACAGCCTTTTTTATGGGCTTTGCCGATTTACTAAACACGATCCGAAAAATGTCAAAATTTGTCTTGGCCAAAGTCCACGGAAAAGTTGTAGGTGGTGGCGTAGGATTGGTTGCAGCTTGCGACTATGCATTTGCTACCAATGCTGCCCTAATCAAACTCTCCGAACTTTCGATCGGTCTCGGTCCCTATGTTATCGAACCAGCTTTGAGCCGTAAAATAGGTACCACCGCCTTTGCTCAATTGTCTTTGGACAGTGCCGAGTGGAAAAGTGCCCAATGGGGACTAGAAAATGGGCTTTATGCAAAATGTGTGACTGATAAAAAGACTTTGGATCAGACTGTAATTAATTATGCTGAGAGACTATCCAACTATGATCAACAATCTTTAAGACATTTGCGAAAACTTCATTGGAAAAACACAAATAACTGGGAAAGTCTTTTGCCCAAAAATGCTAAAATTACCGCTAAATTAGCCTTGTCAGACTTTACTCAAAATAAAATCAAATTACTCTTAAATGGATAACAAAGTTCGCGTTACTAAACAATTTAAATTTGAAACTGGACATGCAATATATGGATATGACGGACTCTGTAAAAACGTTCATGGCCATAGTTTTAAATTGGACGTAACCATTATAGGTCAACCCATTACAGACCCAGATCATGTCAAGAATGGAATGGTCATTGATTTTGGAGACCTCAAGACCATTGTAAATCAGGAAATTGTTGATCCCTTTGACCACGCGACTGTTCTCAACGTGAACTCCCCTCATAAAGAAATCGCTGATGAAATGGAAAGCCGGGGTCACAAAATTCTTAGAGTTAGCTACCAGCCCACCTGTGAAATGATGATAATTGACTTTGCATTAAAACTTAAAGCTAAGCTTCCTAATCATCTGAAATTATATTCGTTAAAACTTCGAGAAACTGAGACTGCTTTTGCGGAATGGTATGCCGATGACTAAAATCCCAATTGATCCAAATCGGCTTCAATTTTATCGGTTAGATTAGGATCCACATCAATTTCGTATTCCTCACAGTCTAAAGGGATATTCACTACCTTGGGAGTCAGAAAGTCCTCCTTTGAAATCCCCAATGAATCATTTTCATAGGCTCCTTTCATGTATAATGCCCAGATGGGCAAAGCCATGGTCGCTCCCTGTCCAAAAGCAATTTCCTCAAAGTGAATTGAGCGGTCTTCCCCTCCAACCCAAACCCCGGTTACCAAATTGGGTACTATCCCCATAAACCATCCGTCACTTTGATTTTGGGTAGTTCCGGTTTTCCCAGCAATAGGGTTTTCAAAAATATAGGGATAGCCAGTAACAACTTTTTCATAAACATAATTGGTCTCCTCCAGACCAGCATGACGTAATCTGGCACCCGAGCCGTGTTCCGTAACCCCTTGCATGAAATTAATTGTAACATAAGCTGCTTCTTCGCTGATCACATCTTTAGTTTTGGGAACCACCTCAAAAAGAGCCGTTCCTTTTTTATCCTCAATTCGGGTAATCACAATTGGTTGTATGTAAATTCCCTGATTGGCAAACGTGCCATAGGCACCAACCAACTCGAAGAGACTTATGTCTGGGGTTCCCAATGCGATTGATGGCACCTTGGGGATGTATGATGTTACTCCTGTTTTTTTAACCAAATCGATCACAGGTCGTGGGCCAACTTTATCCATAATTCTAGCGCTAATAGTATTAACTGAGTTTGCCAATGCATTTTTTAAGGTTCGGGTCCGGCCATAACGGTCACCAGAGTTTTTTGGGCACCAAGGGTCAATATTGCCATGTTTCATTGCATCGATGCAATACAATGCATCAGGCAACTTATCACAAGGTGAGAGCTTAAGCTGGTCGATGGCTGTGGCGTATAAAAAGGGTTTGAAAGTAGAGCCAATTTGACGCCGGCCTTGCTTGACCTGGTCGTATTGAAAGTGCTTGTAATTAAATCCTCCAACCCAGGCCTTGACATGGCCTGTTTGTGGCTCCATAGACATCAAGGCCGCCCGAAGAAAATGTTTGTAATAGCGAATCGAATCCATAGGAGTCATTATGGTATCTATTTCTCCTTTCCAACTGAAAACCTGCATTGGTATGGGTTTGAAAAAGCTTTCTAAAATAGCTTCTTCATCCATTCCNGCAACTTTTCCCTTACGCCACCGCTCACTGCGNTATGCNGTTCGGGTCAAAAGAGTATCNATTTCCCCCTCGCGCAAATCAAGAAAAGGNGCAGTGGGGTTTANCTCTTCAGTGTTTTGAAGAAAAAACTCTTTTTGTAAATTTNTCATNTGTTCAGAAACAGCATTTTCACCCAGAGCTTGAAGCCTGGAGTCAATGGTGGTATAGATTTTTAGACCATCACGGTATATGTTGTAGTTGCTCCCATCAGCTTTTGGATTTTCCCGGATCCATTTTTTCATAAACTCTTGGAGATAGGCACGAAAATAAGTTGCCAAACCTTCCCGATGGGAATCGGGTGTAAAGTCAATTTCGAGTGGAAGAGCAGAAAGGGAATCCTTTTCCTCTGAAGTGATTAGTTTATTTCTGAGCATTTGCTGAAAAACTACATTCCGGCGTATTTTGACCATTTCTGGTCGCCTTATAGGGTTGTATAAAGAAGAGTTTTTGAGCATTCCTACAAGGGTTGCGGACTCTTCAAGTTTTAAGGACTGAGGAGTGGTATCGAAGAATATTTTAGCTGCTGATTGTACCCCATCGGCATTATATCCAAAATCATAGATATTGAGGTACATGGCAATAATTTCGTTTTTAGTGTATCTTCTCTCGAGCTGGACTGAAAGAACCCATTCTTTAATCTTCTGTACCAATGCCTCTTTTTTATTTTGAGATCGTACACCGACAAAAAGCTGTCGAGCCAATTGCTGAGTAATGGTACTTGCGCCCCCTTTTTTACCAAAATAAAATATGGCCCTAAGTGTTCCCCGCCAATCAATCCCTGCATGGTCATAATAGCGCTCATCCTCAGTGGCAATTAATGCTTTCACAATATTTTGGGGCAATTCATCAAAGGTGATCGGTGTCCGGTTATCCTTAAAGTAAAATTTTCCCAATACCTTACCATCGAAAGAAATGATCTGCGTGGCCAAATTGGTTTTTGGATTCTCCAATTGCTCCAGTGGCGGCATGGGGCCCAAATAGCCTAAAGCAGCAATACCAAAAACACCCCCTACAGCCAAAAATCCTGTGAAAAAAAGGAACCAAAAAATCCAAATAAGCTTTTTGTAATTCTTAGTTTTCGATACTTTATTTTGAGTTTTACTCATCTTCTTGTATTTCTTCCACGGCAAAACCTACCCCTACGATACCCTCCAAGGTATCGATACCTTGTTCACTGTTATAAGATCTCAATGCGTGTTCCAGCTGTACATTAATATTTTCTACTGCAGGTAATTGATAATTTTCTCTCCACGAGAGTTTGCTCTCCTTGACTTCCAAAAACCCTTTTCCTAACCATTGGCCTTGGGCATCAGCCATAGCATACTCCAGCGTATCACAAAGCAGCAGGGAGTCTCCTGTTTTAAGTTTGGCAATCAGAAACAAATTGGAATATGGATAATGCTTGTTGTTGCGAATGTAAATCATTAAATTGACTGGATATTCAGTTCCTTCATCAAGGGTAAAGAGCACTTTTTCGTAGACAGGCCACTGGCCATTAAAATCTTTATAATTCATAAAAAAAGACGGCTTACTACAAGAAAAAATGAAGCCTAAAGTCAATAATGAAAGAGTGGAAAGTTTGCTAAGCATTATTTTGACGCTTGTTGGGCTTGTTTTTTTTTCTACTTTTATTATTGGATTTCTTACGGCGATCAAAGCGATTTAGACTGTCTTGACCAACTACATTTTCGAATGCTACATCCGGTTTTTCAGATTTTGAAAAAATTGTTTCGTTCTCATATTCTTCAAGACTCGGCACTTTTTCTTTATTATTGTTTTTGATAATTATCTCATTAACCGACTCTAAAGAAAGCATATGCCAATTCATCCATTCGCCCTTATAGGCATACCACAATTGTTCTTTAAAAATATCCATTTTTTGAAGAACGGCAACTCCTTTTTCAGTTTGGAGCTTGACTTCGGGTTTGGGAAAGATTTTAAGTGCACTACGATAGGCATCCAATTCATAATTCAAGCAACATTTGAGTTTACCACACTGACCTGCCAATTTGAGGGGGTTCAGTGATAATTGTTGATAACGTGCTGCTGCCGTAGATACTGATCGGTAATCTGTAAGCCATGTAGAGCAGCAAAGTTCACGTCCACATGAGCCAATACCTCCTAGTCGAGAAGCCTCTTGACGCAAACCGATTTGCCGCATCTCAATCCGAATGGAAAAGGCATGAGCCATGTCCTTGATTAACTGTCGGAAATCAATCCGACCGTCTGCTGTGTAGTAAAAAGTGGCTTTTTTGCCATCCCCTTGAAATTCAACATCGGAGATTTTCATTTCCAATCCCAAACCTAACGCCAATTCCCGGGCCCTTTTTTGGATTTGCTGTTCTTTATCTCTAAGTGAGTGCCATTTGTCAATTTCCTCCTGGTTTGCTAGACGCAATATCTTGTTGAACTCATCGATTTCTTGGCTAACTTTTTTCTTTTTCATCTGAAAGCGAACCAATTCCCCCGTTAAAGTAACCAGTCCCAGGTCGTAACCATTTTCAACCTGAGTTATAACAGGATCCCCTACTCGAACGGTGAGGCCTTCAGTGAGTGAATAAAACTCTTTTCGGCTGTTTTTAAAACGTACCTCCACCAGTGGAAAAGGAGCTACATCTTTGGGCATTTCCATATTACTCAACCAATCAAAAACCGTCAGTTTGTTGCAACTATCAGTCCCGCAAGTTCCGTTACTTTTGCAACCACGAGGTAAACCGTTTCCATTACTGGCACATGAAGTGCAACCCATAGTTCTATATTAGTATTTAAAGATAAGGTTAATTAGAGGGATTGGGGAGCTGTAAAATTCTAAATTAATGTTTAAATTTTAATACTTCACTGCGGCCTTTTTTAAATATTTTATTGCTGTTGTATTTCCCCTTTCGCCGCTTCCTTTGTTCTTCAATGGGAAGATTAATAGTTTCTTGGCAGTCGGTAGAACAACAGCTTTCTCTTTGGGTTTTACAAGAGTGACATTGAATAAACAGTAGATGGCAGGCTTCATTAGCACAATTGACATGACTATCACAGGGCGAACCACATTGGTGGCATTTAGCAATTATGTGTTCACTTATCCTTTCTCCTCTACGTTCGTCAAAAACAAAGTTTTTACCGATAAAATTATTTTCTAATCCTTTTTCATTTACCTGACGAGTATATTCAATGATCCCTCCCTCCAATTGAAAAACGTTTTTAAATCCTTTGTGTTTAAAGTAAGCACTTGCTTTTTCACATCGAATTCCACCCGTGCAATACATTAAGAGTTTTTTGTCCTCTTTATGTTGAGCCAGCTCTTGTTCTATCATAGGGAGGGATTCCCTAAATGTATCAACATCAGGTGTGAACGCTCCTTTAAAATGTCCTATCTCACTTTCGTAATGGTTTCGCATGTCTACACATATAGTGTCAGGCTGAGCCAAAAGAGTATTAAAATCATCGGCATTAAGGTGTATTCCCTTCTGGGTAACATCGAAGCTTTCATCTTTCAACCCATCTGCAACAATTTTTTCTCTAACTTTTACTGTCAGCTTTAAAAAGGATTCATTGTCTTGCTCCACGGCAATATTTAGCCTTATCCCTTTTAAAAAACTAATTCCATCCAAGAAATTTTTAAAGTCTTCAAATCGGGGAGCGGGTACCGACAATTGGGCGTTGATGCCCTCTTTTGCCACATAGATACGACCTAAAACGTTCATTTCATTCCAATTCAGAAACAAATAGTCTCTTAAAATTTGAGGGTTTTCGACATGGTAATAATGATAAAAAGATAAAGTCAACCTTTCGTCACCAGCTTGAGCAAGCAAAAATCGTCGTTCTTCAGCGCTTAGTTTGTTGTATAGCTGCATTCAATAAGCATTTGGATGTTGAGTCACAAAGTTATTAAAATACAAGGGAATTTTAATTTAGATAGATAAAAGCTTGAATTCGCTAATTGTTTATATTGTTAATAATCCTTTTAAGCTGCTATTGTACCCCACGATCAGAAGTAGTAAATTCGTTAAAAAATGAGGATTATGGCAGATGCAAATGAAGCAAAAAAGAAAGCTTTACAACTTACTTTAGATAAGCTTGATAAGACCTATGGTAAAGGTGCAGTTATGAAAATGGGCGATGAGGCCATAGAAGAAGTAGAAGCCATTTCCTCTGGGTCGATAGGATTAGATTTGGCCCTGGGTGTTGGCGGATATCCACGTGGACGGGTAATCGAAATCTATGGCCCGGAATCGTCTGGAAAAACCACCCTGACCCTTCATGCAATTGCCGAATGCCAAAAAGCTGGAGGCATTGCAGCCTTTATTGACGCAGAGCATGCCTTTGACCGTTTCTATGCCAAGAAGCTGGGAGTGGACATAAGCGAACTGATCATTTCCCAGCCTGATCATGGCGAGCAAGCCCTGGAAATTGCAGACAACCTTATCCGGTCTGGCGCGATCGATATTATAGCGGTTGACTCTGTGGCGGCCCTCACCCCCAAAAGTGAGATTGAAGGTGAAATGGGAGACTCAAAAATGGGCCTCCACGCGAGACTCATGTCGCAAGCACTTCGTAAACTCACAGCCTCAATCAGTAAAACCAATTGTACCGTTTTCTTCATCAACCAACTACGAGAAAAAATCGGTGTGATGTTCGGTAACCCCGAAACCACCACTGGAGGAAATGCCCTTAAGTTCTATGCCTCTGTTCGTTTAGACATCCGCCGTTCTACTCAGATTAAAAGCGGCGACGCCGAAGTTATGGGGAACAAAACACGCGTAAAGGTCGTTAAAAATAAGGTGGCGCCACCTTTCCGTACTACCGAATTTGATATTATGTATGGAGAAGGGATCTCCAAAATAGGAGAGATCATTGACCTAGGAGTCAATTATGAGATCATCAAAAAATCTGGTTCCTGGTTTAGCTATGAAGACGCCAAACTGGGGCAAGGGCGAGATGCCGTCAAAGCCTTACTTGAAGATAACGTTGATCTGATGGAAGAACTTGAAACCAAGATCATGGAAACAGTCAAAGCAATAGAGTAATTAAGTCTTCAATCCCATTATAGGCATTGCAAATATCAAGCTTTAAAGAAAAAATGTCTGCCTTGGCCTCTGCTCAAAGGCCTTTTTTTTTCCTTATCGATTTTGAATTGGAAAAGCCCATCATATGTCCTATAGAAGAAGCACAAGAATTGGGCTTTCAATTTGAAATTAAAGGCTTTCGTAATTTCCAGCTCCAAGACCGAAAACCTGCCCCGGTCCCACTATTAATTGAGCCGATTCCTAAAGCTATTTATGCAAAAGCCTACCGGAAAGTAATAAAAGAAATCTATCGAGGCAATACCTTTTTACTCAACCTAACCTTCCCTTCAACCATCAAAACTCATCTTAATCTGCAAGACATCTTCCAATTGGCCAAAGCACCCTACAAACTCCTCTACGAAAACCGCTTTGTGGTATATTCTCCTGAGTGCTTTGTCAAAATTAAAGACAGTCAAATATACTCCTANCCNATGAAAGGNACTATCGATGCCCNNGTNCCTGAGGCAAAAAAGAAACTACANACNGACCCCAAGGAGATAAACGAACACAACACCATCGTGGACCTGATCCGAAATGACCTATCCAAAATAGCAAGGGAAATAGCTGTGACNCGATTTCGCTATCTCGACAAGATCCAAACCCAAAAAAACGAGATCTATCATACCAGCTCTGAAATCAAAGGNAAACTCTCCTCCGACTGGAAAACCCAGCTGCCAGAGATCTTACTAGGCTTGCTCCCGGCAGGATCCATTNGCGGGGCACCAAAAGCCAAAACTGTTTCCATCATTAAAAATGTGGAGGAAGGTCCTAGAGGATACTACACTGGAATCTTTGGATATTTTGATGGAGAAAACCTCGACAGTGCGGTGAATATCCGCTATATCGAAAAAANAGACGACCAAATGGTTTACCGCAGTGGTGGAGGCATTACCTTTCTAAGCGATCTGGAATCCGAATACAATGAACTGATAGAAAAGATTTATGTACCCGTTGTTTGAATCNCTTTGTATCCAAGATGGTATTATTCTAAACACACAATGGCACGAAGATCGTTTTCAAAAGNCNTACCTGGAAAGCTTTGGAAATTTAAATCCTTTTGATTTATTGGAAGGACTCAGTATACCTCTTAAATTTAACCAAGGTAAAGTAAAGCTGAGAATTAGATATAACCGTAACCATCGAGATTTTCATTTTGAGCACTACCAAATCAAAGAAATCCAAAGCCTAAGATTAGTCTACACAGAGGAGTTAAATTACTCACATAAATATAGCCGCCGAGAAAATTTGGAGTCACTCTTTGCTCTAAGGGGAGATTGCGATGAAGTCTTGATTATNAAGAAAGGGAGGATTACAGACAGTTCNTATTGCAATGTGGTTTTTTTTGATGGCCAGGATTGGTNGACACCAAAAGATCCCTTGCTCGAGGGAACCTGTAGGGCCCGGCTNTTAAATNAAGGNANCATCAAACAATCTTTGCTAAAAGTTAGAGATCTTAAAAACTTCGAAGGGCTAAAACTTATCAACGCCATGCGTGACATGGACCAACCGATGATTCCAATTAACAGATTGAGGTATTAAAGGGTTTTAGTAGCTTTTTTCCATTCTTCAATGGCATCGACTGCCATTTGCTGAGGATCATTTTGCAATTCGGAATAAATGAGGTCAAAAGTTTTTTGCTGTAACTNTGGAATATCNGNCTCAGAAAGTCCNACTGTNGGAAGGGAAGGGTGAATATCTACACGAAGTACTCCTGGATAACCGTGAGTGGTGTACCAAGGAAATTTTCTTTTACAATCCAAAAAAACCATGGGACAAATAGGCAACTGATGTTCTACAGCAATCTTAAAAGCACCAGGTTTAAAAGGNTTNAGCAGTACGGTTTCGTCAAGGTATTCCTTTTCAGGGAAAATACAAACGCTATAGCCCTTGTCTAAAACCTTTCTAGCCCTANCATAAACCCCATAACGGCTTTTGGAACTGCTGCGATCTACCATGATGGCAGCCCGTTTGTAGAGGTAACCAAAAATGGGAATGTTAACCAGCTCTTTTTTTCCAACAAACACAAAGGGGTTGGGGGCGGCAGNAAACATCAACATAATGTCAATATAACTGGAGTGGTTNGCNACCAACAAATAGCTTTTTTTAAAATCTAAAGGACTTTTAAATTTTTTAGTAATCCAAAAACCTGTTCCCAACAATACAAATCGAGACCAGATGTTTCGTGCAATCCAAAAAAAGGGACGATATCCATTAGGAAATAACAATAAAATAGCCAAAATTGGGAAAAACAATATTACTGGTAAGGCAGATAATAGGTAAAACCAAATACGCCAAAGTACGATCAAAAACCTCATTTCCAGTAAAAATACATTTTCTGGAAATGGAGCGATAAGGAAATGGANTAAACTTTGTGCAACCGTTGAAAAAAAATATCTTTGCAAGAAATCATCGACCCCCCTTATGGCAAGAATTTTGACAGGAGTTCAATCTACAGGTGTCCCTCATTTGGGTAATTTACTTGGGGCTGTGCTACCTGCCATTGAAATGGCGAACACACCCAATAACGAATCTTTTTTGTTTATAGCCGATCTCCACTCGATAACACAGATCAAGGATAGAGAANAGTTGTCCAAAAACACCTTTGCCACCGCTTCAGCNTGGCTAGCTTGTGGACTGGAACTAGAAAAGACCTTTTTTTATCGTCAGAGCGATGTTAGTCAAGTCACTGAACTAGCNTGGTTTTTGAGNTGCTTTTTNCCCTACNAACGACTTACCCTCGCTCATTCTTTTAAAGATAAGGCTGACAAATTAGANGATGTCAACGTTGGATTATTTACCTACCCAATGTTGATGGCCGCTGATATTTTGATCTATGATGCCGAATTGGTCCCTGTAGGAAAAGACCAATTACAACATCTAGAAATGACCCGTGATGTAGCCGCACGAATCAATCACCAAATGGGAGAAACTTTTGTCTTGCCAAAGGCCCAAATTCAGAAGGAAACTCAGTTTGTAATTGGTACTGATGGCAATAAAATGTCCAAATCAAAAAATAANATCATTAATATTTTTCAGCCTGACAAAGCATTGCGGAAACAGATCATGAGTATACAAACTGACAGTAAGACGATTGAGGAGCCCAAAGACCCCGAAAATTGTACTGTTTTTAAAATCTTNTCCCTTTTATCAAGTGCTAAGCAAAAAGAAGATTTGAAACGGCAATATCTNGCTGGAGGATTTGGATATGGCGACGCCAAACAAACTTTATTTGAATTGATATTGGAGAAATTTAAAACGGAACGGGAAAAATACTCTTACTATCAGGAACATCCACAAGAAGTAGAANTTGCCTTAGCCAAAGGAGCAGTAAAAGCTAGTAAAATTGCTGATGATGTTTTGCTTAGGGTCAGACGAAAGATAGGTTTTTAGGCCATTCAAAAAACTTCCTGTGTAAAAATTATACATATCCCTTAATTTCTTCTTTTTACAATAAAATTGTGATTATACTGATTGTTAAATGGGAAAATATGGTCGTGATCCACAATAATTCAGTTTAGAAAGGATTATAGACTTGGGAATGCAAGAGAATTCTCTTAGATTTTATGGCTCTGATTTTGCCATCCTAACTATAATTATAGAAAAGATATGCCATATTTTAATTTTATTCAAAAAAACATAAATTTGGGCATTTTGAATATAATAAGATCAATTTTTATCGTTATAGTAAAAGGACTAATTATTACTATATTTGAGCATGCAGTTGCAACAGTACATCAAGGAGTTGCTTTATCGACATGAGTGTGTTACAGTTCCAAATTTTGGGGCTTTTCTCACTCGTAGAATTAGTTTATTAGTCCAGCCTAAGACTGGTGTTTTTTCTCCTCCAACTAAAGAGGTGAGTTTTAATCATCTCTTAAAGAGCAACGACGGCATACTAACTCACTACATGGCTCAAAAAGAAAATATTTCCTATGAGCAAGCCTTAAGAAAAATTGAAAAAGAGGTGATTGTATGGAAACAAAAGCTACAAACTCAACATTTAACTTTTGCAGGTATAGGCGAAATGCGCCTCAACCCTCAAAAGAAAATTAATTTTTCTCCGTTTGGATCAATTAATTTTGACCTGAACTCTTATGGACTCAAAAGTTTTATTAGAAAACCTATCTTTACCCAATCACCACACACAGAAGAATTTAAACCCTTTACCATTATGGAAAATGAAAACAAAGACGACTTGATGTTTACCCCGGAAGAAAATGAAAACAAACGCTCACCGATTATGAGATATGCTATTATTGGGGTAATTGGAATTTCACTCATTGGCTCAATCTATTATTTCGGCAATCAATATATTGCTAATGAGAAAGCCAAGGCCACTGAAATGGCGCAAAAGAAAATCAAAAGTAACGTTCAAAAAGCAACTTTTGACTTGGGTGCGCTATCGGAAATGAATCTTAAATTAGATGCTAACCCTGAGGTAATCGAAAACGATCCCCTGGCACAAACTTATTTCAGTGTGATCGCCGGATCCTATCGGTCCATGGAAAATGCCGAAAAAAAATTGGCAGAATTACAAGCCGAAGGTTTTGATGCTGCTTTCACGGAAGTTAATCCGGAAGGGCTTCACCGTGTAGCCTTCGGACGGTTTACCTCTAAGCGCGAAGCTTTGAATTTGCACAATTACATTCGATTCGCCCTTAAAGAGGAAGCATGGTACTTGGAAGAGAATTAGGCTACATCCTGTAGATCCAACTCTTTGGGTTTTGGGGTTTTAATTCGTTAAATACACTAAATTGGAGGGTAGTTTTGCCCGTTTTTGGATGTGTGAATATCTCCCCTATGTACTGTTTTGCTTTAACTTTATCCCCTTTTTTAACATAGACCTTGCCTATATTTTTGTAAGTAGTAATAAAGTTCCCATGCTTGATCAGTATAATGGGATTACTACCTTTAAAACTCAGTATTGTCATGACTTCCCCGTCAAAAACAGCTCGAGCCTCTGATTTAGGAGATGTGGCAATGGTTACTCCATTGCTTTTGATCATGGTGGTCTTGACCACCGGGTGTGGCTGGGTGCCAAAACGTTGGATAACGATTCCTTTTTTCACGGGCCAGGGCAGTTTGCCCTTGTTGGCGAGAAAATTCGCTGCCAATAATTTGGCCTCTGGGGTTAGCGCAAAGGCGTTTTTTGATTTTTTTCCCGCAGCTCTATTAGAAGCAGCAATGGCCTCTCTAATCAAACGTTTAATTTCACGATCAATAGCTGACGCTTTGAGTTGCCTTTGCTTGATATCTGCCGCTAAGGAACGTGATTTGTTCTTTAGTCCCTTAATCAGTTTCTGCTGTGATTTACGTTCCTGCTGTAATTGCTGTTTTACTTTTCGATTCTCTATTACCAAATTTTCCTTTTGGGCTTTTTGCTCTAATAAAGTTTTGTTAAGTGACTGAAGGGTGGTAGTTTTTTCTGCTATCTCTTCTCCCTGTTTTTTTCTGAAATTAGCATACTGTTTCATGTATTGAACCCGCTTGTAGGCCTGTAAAAATTCCTCGGAAGAAAACAAAAACATCAATCGGTTTTGGGAAGATTTGCTTTTATAGGATTTTTGAATCATTTCAGCATAGTCTTTCTTAAGAGCTTCCAGTTCTTTCCTTAGGTCAGTAATGTTTCTTTGGTTGACGTTGATTTGTTGGGTCAAAAGATTCGCCTGTTGGTTATTGACCTTCACCAGATCACTTCTGACAGAAATTTTGATATTGAGATCCTCAACTTGAGAGAGTAATGACTTTTCCTTTTTGGTGTTTTTAAAAAGTAGGGTGTTGATTTGTTTGATCTCTTCTTGAAGCCGTTTTTTTTGATTTTCTAGTGTTTTTTGTCGGGCGGAATTTAATTGCGCCATCCCAAACGATGTCACTAGGAGAAAAAAAATCAAACAAAGCTGCCTCAATCGATACATCACATTTCTATTGGTTGGTAACCAGCTGGAATATCAAATGGAATACTAAGTTGTTCGGGGAAATCTGCACGGGTATACTCCAATTTGATTCTAGTTAATGCCAGACCATCGAAAAGTGAAATTTGAACCTCTCCGGGAACAAACTCACCCTCAAGTTTTTGATGGTTGAGGTATTTGATGGTCAAAGAACGCTGGGTCCCTGGGACCATAAAACGCTGTTCAAGGAGTAAAAAATTGTTAGGGTCAAAAAAGAAGGTAGGCCTGAAACGTAATTTATCAGATTTAGGAGTCAAAATATAATATTTGGGATGCGAAATGCTTTCCAAACGACCTCTAGTGATATTAATCAGTGGAAGGCCCATCAAAAGGTTTTGTAAATCTTTAAATTCAAAACTAGTTTCGAATTGTTGGTTTATAAAAGAAACGTCCCCTTCAAAAAAAGTTTTTTCAAATTTTTCATAAAAAGAGACTCTCTCAGGGGTTACCAATAGTTTGGCAATGGGAACTATCATAGTTGCGCTCATCCATATAGATTTAGATTTTTCTAACCGCAAATTTATGATGATCTGTTGTTTGCGTTTACCATTATCATAAGTGGTTTTTACCCGCGATCGAAATTTCTTGTAATCCAATTGGTTTTTAGCAATGGACTTAGTCAATTCCTTGATTTCAATGTCCTTTATTGGAGTTCTGCTTGACGGAACAACAGGTGATTTACATGCCGCAAGCACCAATATCCATCCCAGTAAGAGGAGAGAAAAAAAATGAGAATGATTGTAGTTGTTTATCATGGCTATGATAATTCTGAATAATCACCTATGGATACAAAACTAAATGTCCCATCGTATTTGACATAATTACCGATCATCGCCCCATCGAGCTGAGCATTTTGGATGAGAGAATGTTTTTGTATCAAACTATTGCTGATAGTGCTGTTTTCAATTTGGGTACCTTCCCCAATAGCGGTATGAGGGCCCACTGTACTGTTTTTTAATACTACTCCAGACCCAATATAGCAGGGGGGAATGATTTTACTGTTCTCTATTATAACATCCTCAGCAACTAGTTTATTGCCTTCGGCAGTAAGTATGTCCAACATTTTGGTGTTAGTTTGGAGGGTAATTTTAGGATTGCCACAATCCATCCACTCTTTTACAGTTCCTGGGGTAAAGACAGCTCCTTTTTCTATCATGGCCAATATGCCTTCATTCAAAAGAAACTCCTCCCCTTCTGCTCTTGACTGAAGCATGGTTTTTTCCAATTCGGCCTTAATGGTTTCCCCTTCTTTGAAATAATAAATCCCTATAACTGCCAAATCAGACACAAATTCCTCTGGCTTTTCAACCAGGGCGGTTATAAGGTTGGCATCATTCATTTTAACAACGCCATATGCTTTAGGATTTTCCACTTTTTTGACCCATATCATTCCATCAACAGTAGGATCAAGGGATAGCTCCGTACGAATAAGCGTATCGGCATATGCAACGATAATAGGGCCTGAAAGGGAATCGGCTGCACACATTACCGCATGTCCTGTTCCAAGAGGGGCCAATTGACGGTAGATTGTGGCTTTGGCGCCTAAATCCTTTGCTACTTGTTTAAGTTCCTCCTCTATGTTAGAGCCAAAAAATGCAGGATCCCCTAGAATATAGGCTACCTCATCTATGGGTTGGTCAACAACTCGGGCTATTTCGTTGACCAATTGAGCCACTATGGGCGATCCGGCAACGGGCAACATGGGCTTTGGAACCGTAAAGCTATGTGGTCTTAATCTTGATCCTCTCCCCGCCATGGGGACAATGATTTTCAATGTTTTATGTATTATTTGTTAATTAATTAATTTAAACTATATTTTTCCGGTACTGCCAAAGCCTCCGCTTCCTCTTTCAGAATCGGGTAAGGCCTCAACAATTTGCCACTCCACCTGACTGTGTTGGGCGATGACCAATTGAGCAATTCTATCCTGTGGGACGATCGTGTATTCCTCTTGGGAAAGATTTACTAAAATGACCCCAATGTCTCCACGGTAATCCGAATCAATTGTTCCAGGGGCATTGAGAACACTAATTCCGTGTTTGGCGGCCAAACCACTTCGTGGGCGAACTTGGGCTTCGTAGCCCTCCGGGAGAGCAATGGATAATCCCGTCGGTATGATTTTTCGCTCCAAAGTTTTAAGGGTAATGGGGGCTTCGATATGGGCACGTAGATCCATACCTGCAGAAAGTGGAGTCGCATAATGAGGTAAATCTCCTTTGCCAGAAAAGATAACGGGAATCTTAACCATTTTTTTTGTTTATGTAAAAATACAAAAAGCACCCTGAAACCTTGCGAGCCCTCCACTGACTTAAGGTTTTTTTATGAAAAATGCTCTTTTTTTGAATGCCTGTATATATTATATCAATAAAATCCTCAATTCTTGATGGAACCGAATTCTTTTTTAATTTCCTGCATGAGATAGGATTTTTTCTCCCTTGCCCAAAGTTAGCAGACATATAGAATTGATATACCAGAATTAATAATCAATAGGGGCCTGTGATGCAAGCATTGACTTTTAGCTATTGGGATAACTAAAAGTAGTGAAAATTTGAATTTATAAGGTAAAATCCATTTTTGGTTAATAAAACAAACTAAGGCCGCTAGGATTTTCCTAATTGTTCAAAGCCTCTGCCCCGCCCACAATTTCGAGAATTTCATTGGTGATAGCAGCTTGTCTTGCTTTGTTATAGGTGAGTTTGAGTTGATCCCTCAGCTCGGTAGCATTGTCGGTAGCCTTGTGCATGGCAGTCATACGGGCTCCGTGTTCACTGGCAAAGGAATCTCTTACGGCTTTGAAGAGTTGCATTTTGAGTGACTTGGGCAACAATTCGTCAATAATCGCCGACTGAGAGGGCTCATAGATGTAATCGGTAGATGATTGTTTTACAGTGTCTTCCTCGGCCACTATGGGGAGGAATTGTTCAGTCGTTACGATTTGTGTGGCCGCATTTTTAAAACGGTTGTAAACCAACAAAACTTTGTCATATTGGCCTTCAGCAAAAGCATCCATCGCCCCTAGGGCAACTTCGGCAGTGTTGCCAAAATTCAGATCGTCGTAAATGGCATCGTGACGGCTGTTGATCGGTAGAGTTTTGGAAAGGATATCCCCTCCTTTTTTACCAATTCCCATAACTTCAAGGGTTTTACCAGCATAATCTTCCTTGGCCAGTCGGAGGGTTTCTTTAATGATATTGGAATTAAAAGCTCCACACAATCCTCTGTTGGAAGTGATTGCGATGATCAGTATTTTTTCCTCAACACGCTGCTCAGTGTAGGGGTTTTGCCCCTGCCCGTCCAAGCTTCCAGAGAGATTTTGAATGAGCTCGGTCAACTTTTTGGCATAGGGCCGCATGGCAGTGATGGCGTCTTGGGCTTTCTTCAACTTGGCCGCCGATACCATTTTCATAGCACTGGTGATTTGCATGGTCGAAGAGACCGAGGCAATACGATTCCGTATTTCTTTTAGATTGGCCATCTATTCAAACGCTTTGGAGGTTTCTTTTGCTACGGCATTTAAGGTTTCGAGCGCATTGTTGCTCAACTTTCCTGTCTTAAGTTCTACCAAAGTCTTTTTGTGTTTCTTTTTAAGGGTAGTTAAAAAGGCGGTTTCGAATTCTTTGACCTTTTCCACAGGAACATTTCTCAACAAGTTTTTTGACCCGGCATAGATAATGGCAACTTGCTCCTCAACTGTATAAGGGTCATTTTGGTCTTGTTTGAGGATTTCAACGTTTCGTCGTCCTTTTTCAATCACATTGAGGGTAGCAGCATCAAGGTCAGAACCAAACTTGGCAAAGGCTTCCAGCTCACGGAACTGGGCTTGGTCAAGTTTGAGTGTACCCGCTACTTTTTTCATAGACTTGATCTGTGCCGATCCCCCTACCCTGGATACGGAGATTCCCACGTTGATCGCAGGTCGAACCCCTGAGTTGAAGAGATCAGACTCTAAAAATATTTGTCCATCAGTAATCGAAATTACGTTGGTTGGAATATAGGCTGAAACGTCTCCCGCTTGGGTTTCAATAATTGGCAGAGCCGTAAGTGACCCTCCTCCTTTTACTTTGTCTTTAAGGGACTCGGGCAAGTCGTTCATGCCTTTTGCAATATCGTCATCGGCAATGACTTTTGCGGCACGTTCCAGCAATCTGGAGTGAAGGTAGAAAACATCGCCGGGATAGGCCTCACGCCCAGGAGGGCGTCGAAGCAACAGGGATACCTCACGGTAAGCAACTGCTTGTTTAGACAGGTCATCATAGATGATCAATGCAGGACGACCCGTGTCTCTAAAATACTCTCCAATGGCAGCTCCGGCAAAAGGTGCGTATACCTGCATGGGAGCAGGGTCGGAGGCATTGGCGGCAACAATGGTGGTGTAAGCCAAAGCACCTTTATCTTCTAATATTTTGGCAATCCCTGCTACGGTAGATGCTTTTTGCCCTACAGCAACATAGATACAGTATACCGGTTCGCCAGCATCGAAAAATTCTTTTTGATTGAGGATGGTATCGATACAAACCGTGGTTTTTCCGGTTTGGCGATCACCAATCACCAATTCTCTTTGACCTCTACCCACAGGGATCATGGCATCAATAGACTTAACTCCTGTTTGAAGTGGTTCGTTTACGGGTTGTCTGAAAATTACCCCGGGAGCTTTTCGCTCAAGTGGCATTTGAAAGGTTTCGCCCTGAATGGATCCTTTTCCATCTATAGGTATTCCCAAGGTGTCGACCACACGTCCTACGATGCCTTCACCTACGTTGATAGAGGCAATTTTCTTGGTACGTTTAACGGTGTTCCCTTCTTTGATTTCTTTAGAGGGCCCCAAGAGTACAACCCCAACATTGTCTTCTTCAAGGTTCAAAACCATTCCATCCATTCCGTTCTCGAAGGTGACCAGTTCCCCATATTCGGCATGGGTAAGTCCGTATACTCTGGCAATTCCGTCTCCTACTTCGAGCACGGTACCCACTTCGTCTAAGGAGGCAGTGGCTTCAAATCCTGCCAATTGATTTTTTAATATTGCTGAAACTTCAGCGGGCTTAACATCTGCCATTTTTTCTTTTTTTCAGTATTAGGATGTAATCAATTCTCTTTTTAACGCTTCCAGGCGGTCTGCTATGCTTGCGTTGTATTGTAAATCTCCAACCCTTAGAATGAATCCTCCTTTAATGGTGGGATCTACGATATTTTTGAGTTCTATTTTCAAAGGGGTCAAAGCAGTAGCTTTTATGAGCACCTCTTTTTCCAGATCTTTGGTAAGGGGAACTGCGGTAGTAACCGTTGCAGCAACTTTCCCTTGGTATTTGTCAAACAATTCGATGTAATGATAGGCTATTCCACCAAGAATTCCTTCCCGACCGTTTTGTGATAATAGATCAAAAAGGGTTTGAACAATTTTAGATGCTTTAGGAAAGACTTCGTCAATGATCTTTCTTTTTTGAGAGCCAGGCATAATAGGACTGTTCAATGCTTCGTCCAACTGGGGACTCCTTTCCACAAGGGAAAGAATATTTTGCATTTCTTCAACAACGGGTTTTTCCTTTAGGTTTTCGATGGCGAATTCCAAAAGTGCTTTTGCGTATCGGATCGAGGCTCTCCCTGCTTTCATATTCTGATTATAAAGAAGTGTCTTTAATGAGTTGGTTGACCAATTTGGACTGTTTTTCTTTACTTTCCAATTCAGAATCTATAACTTTTTCGGCTATGTCCAATGAAATTTGCGCTACTTGATTTTTGAGTTCAGTGAGTGCCGCGCGTTTTTCGTTTTGAATGGATTCTTGTGCCTGAGCGAAGATTTTATCGGCCTCTGCTTTGGCCTCTGCTTTGGCCTGGGCAACAATATCGGCACCGTTGGAGCGGGCTTCCTTTAGTAGGGATTCGCGCTCGGCTCGGGCTTCTTTTAGAACTTTTTGGTTATCTTCTTGTATGGAAGCCATTTCTTTTTTAGCCTCTTCGGCTGCATTCATGGCGTCTTTTATAGAAGTCTCTCTTTTGTTGACAGCATCCAAAATTGGTTTCCAAGCAAACTTCCTCAAAAGTAAGATCAGACCAATAAAAATGAGTGACTGCCAAAAAAACAGACCAAATGAGAATTCATTGATTAATTTTTCCATCCTTTAAAAATTTTAACCCAAAAAGTGGGCTTATAAACAATGCTTGTTAAACTGCAAACAATGCGGCAAAACCGATTCCTTCGACAAGAGCCGCTGCTATAAGCATTACTGTTTGAATTTTTCCAGTAGCATCTGGTTGACGTCCGATGGCCTCCATGGCACCTCTTCCGATGGATCCAATACCGATCCCTACTCCAATTACTACTAAACCTGCTCCTACTATTGCTGGAATTTCCATATTTATTATTGATTTAAATTATACATACTTAATTAATGATCGTCGTTTTCATCATGTTCCTCAACGGCAAAGCCAAAATACAAGGCTGACAATACCGTAAAGATGTAGGCCTGTAAAAGGGCTACCAATATTTCGATGATGGAGATTGAAAAAGCCAATACAAATGACAGGCTGGATCCAATCCAGTTTTTAAATATAAAAATAAGGGCGATCAAACTCATCAATACGATATGTCCTGCCGATATGTTGGCATACAAACGAATCATTAATGAAAAGGGTTTAATGATCAACCCTAAAAGTTCTATGGGTGCCAAAATGATTTTCATGGCCCATGGCACCCCAGGCATCCAAAAAATGTGCTTCCAATAATATTTCTTTCCTACAAAGTTCGTGATGAAAAAGGTGATCAAAGCCAAACAAAAGGTGATCGCAATGTTTCCGGTTACATTAATTCCTAAAGGGGTTAATCCCAAAAGGTTAAGAAACCAGATAAAAAAGAAAAGGGTCAATAAATAGCCCATAAACCTTCTATGGTGTTTTTCGCCTATGTTAGGGATAGCTATTTCGTCTCTAACATAAAGGACAATAGGCTCAAAAAACCGTCCCACACCTTTAGCGATCATGCCGTTTTTATGATAGGATTGTGCCAGCCCTCTGAACAATACAAACATCAACAGTGCGGTTAACAATATTGAAATAACGTTTTTGGTAATCGAAAAATCAATCGGCTTAAAATTGGTGGGGTGGTGGTGATCGTCATAGGTGATCGTTCCCTGGGCATCGGTTCTGTATATTTTACCGTGATAGAGTTTATAGTAGTTGTCTCCCTTTTGAACAACATTTTTACCGTGCTTGAGCATGGAAGAAGAAAACATTTTTAGACCGTTATCCCATAAGATAACTGGTAATGGCATTCCAATGTATACTTTTTCATTGGTTGTTTTATCTTTGTAGGAAAGGAGATTGAAGTCGTGAGAATCTTGTAAATGGTGGAGTATGTATGCCTTTATTTCAGACTTGAGGTCACCCGTTGATTCATATTCCTTGGTGTTAGAATCTTTCGCGCTTAGGCTGCTGAATGAAGTCAGTATGAAAGCTGATAGATATAAATACAGTCTTTTCGACATAATTAGCACTAAACTAATCGTTTAATTTAGCTGCAAATGTAAGTTTTTCGCCATTGAAATAAAATAGTTTTAAAATATATTTTTAGAGTTCGATTAAATGACTATTTCTTTTGATTTAAGTTATTTATCAATTGGTATATTTCAAGGCTCAAAGCAGTGGTGTAAGGAACGAAAAAAGTTAAAAATTCTTGATGAGGTGAAAGGTCCATTAACTGAAAACTGGGGAAAATCAACTCGAAAAAAAGTAAAAACTTTATCCCGCTTGTGATTAGAAAAACCCATCCCAAAATTGTTGGGTTATGTTTTGAAACAAAAAGAAGTAAATAGTAAAAAATTACCCCAATAAGTGTGTTGAAGAGATAACATGCTTTTAGAAGGCCATCTTGAACTGAAAGTCCGATCAGATTAATTGCAAAAATGTGAAACCAATACAGGCCGGTCATCAACAATAAAAGCTTAGCAGAAAACTTAATTAAAGGGGAAATCACCGATTCAACTTCTGTTGCCTTNNTTTGTAATAATTAGTAGNACCAAAACTAATCCTATGGATGATGTGACAAGGACAGGCNATTTGGATGATATGTCCCATTTNTNTTGTATCCAGCCTCCTANATAAATCATAATGTACATAACTATNCCTATTTGAAANGCAAGTCCNGAGAANATCAGCCAATTGTTAGGCTGTTTTTTCATGGGTTTCGTCNGGTTTATTAACTAGCTTAAAGTCTGCTGTTTTACCCTCCTTGTTCATTGAGCAGGAGGCGTTAAAGGTTGCTCCTGACTCTACGATCAATTTACCAATCACAACATCACCTTCAATTACGCTTGTTGATCTGAGACTAAGGGTTTGGGAGACAAACAGGTTCCCGTTAATTTTTCCTTCAACGTCTGCATTGGAGCAGCTCACTGCCCCTTTAACACTGCCGTCCTTGCCCACCACAACTTTGCCTTTAGTTTTGATTGATCCATCGAGGGTTCCATCAATTCTGAAATCCCCTTCAGAAACAATATCTCCCTTTACTTTTGTTGAGCTGGCTATTCGGCTGTAGTGGCCATTAATCTCGTTGCTTTTCATTGGTAAATTCTATTTTGTCTAAAAACATTTTTTTGTAATCGGCCGATAAAACTACAAAATTATTTGTATTTATTAATTCTTGCTCGGCCCCCTCAAACCTCTTTTTCCACTCATTGAGCTTTCTCCTGTTTCGAATTCCATGTAAAACCAAATAGGTTTGATCCTGATTAAATCGATCTTCAGACAAAAACCATCTTAAGTCGGGGCTCTGATTTAGAGCATCTTGGAGTTTGTTTTTTATTTTTTTTAAGGTAGCGGTGTCCTTAAGCTTAAAAGTAAAAATCCATTTGTAATTGAGATATGTTATATTGTTTTTTTCAATTGAATCTGTCCCTTTTATTTGCTCGATCATTTCAAGGGCTTTTATGGCCTCAGGGGATTCGGGATATTTTTGTGAAATGTTTAATAATGCTTTTTTCCAATGTTGTCTTCCCTTTAGACGGCCCTCAAAATTAGCCATCAATAGATCGAATTTTGCTTGAACACCAGTACCACTGAGCATAACACCAAAAGATTTTGCTTTATTTTCCAATTGATCGAAATCTCCTTTTTGGTAGATTTTTACTAAACTCTCATACACTTTTTCCGGGGTTTGGAAATCTGACTGGCCAAATTCATATGGATTGGTAAGTATCCTCGCATAGGGTGAATCAGAGTGGTTTTTTATTAAACGGTTATAGTATTGCATTGCTTTTTGAGGTAATACTTTTTCTTCTATTTTATAGAGATGATATAATGCGGGGGCTTCGATCTTCCCAAGTGGATTAAACATAAGCAAATGTTCCAATCGCTCTTTTGCCAGGGAGTAGTTTTTAAAACTCTCTTTGTAAATCATCCCCAACTGCAGATAGGCATTCCCATTTAGTTTTTTTATACTATCGATTTCTCTTTTGGTCTTAGGCAAAGCATTGACATAATTCTCAGGCTTTTCAACAAAAAAAGTTTCGCTTTTTTCCTGTTTTTCTTCTTTGACCCCAACAGATTCCTCACGAATTGAAGTGATGGCTGATGCTATAGCCCAATTGTCTGCATTGGGCCTGTCTCCCCAGGTAGAAAGGAATTTTTGTTGACCTTGAACGACTAACTTGGGGTTATAAAAATAAAATGCATTGGTCTTAGAGCCTTTGCCAAAAAAGGGAAATATTCCCTTTTCCTCTGAAGCAACTTTTGCCATTGCTTTTGCCTTTCTCTTTTCAATATAATTTTGAAAGTACTCCATTTGAGCATCTTTATCCAATGTGGTGATATAGATCAAACTGTCTGTGATTTTTACAATGTTTTCATATTTGATTACAGCATTTAGGTTATCTCTTTCTCTTTGTGTCCTTTTTTTTAACAATGTTTCTTCGGGTAATGTTTTGAGGAGACTATCTAAATAGGCCCCCGTAAGGACATAATTGCCTCCGGCAAAATTGAAATTGGCCAAATCTCTGTAATTGGAGCGTTTTGTTGGTAAATCTAGATTTTCAGACCTTAAAGATTGGCCAAGGTAGTATTCTCCTAAGCTATCTTGCTGTTGCTGAAAGTAGTAAATGCCTATAGCACGATTGATCCAGTGGTCAAAAATGAAGTTTTCATAATTTTTGGCGAGTTTTTCATAGGAATCCATTGGGTCCATGCTGTCAAGTAGACTTCTTATTTGTAGTCTTTTGATCTGAGCATTTATCCAGTATTTTCTTGGAGTTTTTCTTTTGAGTCCTACAACTTGTTCAAAGGCCCATAGGGCAGAATCAGGTATTTTCAGATTTTCATACAGCTGACCGGTTAGGAAATAATAACGGCCTTTGTCTCGGTTATTTTTGGCGGTCAGAGCAGCGTTTCTGATATAGTAAATTGCAGAATCCAATTGTTTGGTGTTGATAAAAGCTTGAGATATGGCAGCATTGGCAGGGCTATGGAATTTACTACTTGGAGTTATGGTTCGAGCCAAACTTCTGAGGTTTTTTATCGCAAGCTCATTATTCTTCAATCTTATGTTTGTTTTTTCTCTCCATATTCTCCCTTCAACATAGGTTTTACTATCCGCATAATTTTCCAACAAATAATTAAAGGCTTCCATGGCAGGGAAAAAGCGCCGGTCATAATAGCGTGCTTTGCCTAAAAGCAAATAAGCTTCATCTATTTTGTTGTTTCGCTGCATTCCATTGATGTTCATGGAGTGTTTTTGAATGGCTTTTACAGCTTTTTCCTCGGCACTACCAAAACCAGGCACAATAGTGGTTTGGTTCATCTGCTCCCCGTTAAGGGCAATGGGCTCCACCTGTAAAAATTCGAAGAAATTATCATCATAGGCTTGTTCCAAAATGGATTGCCCTACTTTGAAGGATTCCTTTCCATTAAAAAGCACATTGTATTTGGTGTTTAGGGAATGGTATCCCCGGTTGAGCATTTTGTTCTTTTGGGTAGAACAGCCCCATATCATAAGTATGATCCCTGTTCCCGCCGCCAAAAAAAGCAGTGAATTTTTCAATAGAAAACGTTTATTTATATAACTCTAAAAGATTCTATTTAGTATAACTAGATCTTAAAATAGGACTCCAATTGAGTAAAGGTCTCCGAATCAGTTGTAAGATCTTTTATGGGCAATCCTTTTTCAAGTAAAACAATCCTTTCGCAAACCTCAGTAACATGATTTAAATCATGACTGGAAATCAAAAATGTAGTGGTGCGGTTTTCAATTTGCTTTTTGACAATTTCTTTAAATCGAATCTGGGAAGTGGGATCGAGATTGGCAAAAGGCTCGTCTAATATAACACATTGGGGATTTCCCAAAA
>NZAX01000058.1 GCA_002687665.1 Flavobacteriaceae bacterium | reverse complement strand
CAATCACCATCACTATCTGCCCATGGGCAACCTTTATTGTCCACTGCGCCTGGTTCATTGGGACATTCATCATCTTTATCGGCCACACCGTCGGAATCAGTATCGGGACATCCATTAAATTCAACCAAACCCTCTTCCTCAGGACATTCATCTTCATTGTTTGCAACACCATCTTTGTCTGAGTCAGGACAACCATTCATTATTTCGGCACCAAATTCCTCTGGACAATTGTCTTTGTTATCTGGGATTTTGTCTCCATCGGTATCTGGACATCCATTAAATTCTTTAAGGCCAGGTTCTTCTGGGCATGCATCTTTATTATCTGGTATTCCGTCCTTATCTGAATCACCTTGACCAAAATTATAATTAAAACCTGCCATGTGCTGCAGATGTTTGTATGTCCCTTTTTCTTCAGACCATCTGTAAGCAGATCTAATATTTAATGAAATTTTATTTGAGATTGAAATGTCAAATCCCAGCCCACCATGAATTGTTCTTCCTGCTCCTAAGGATTTAAAAACCCCCTCAAAAGTAAGTTTTTTACCAAAATCAGATAATCCGTAACCACCAATCAAATAGGGAGAGAATTTTTTTGATGAAAAATTAAATTTCAAAAAAGCATCCACAGAAGTGTAATCAGTATTTATATTGTCTATTTTAAATTTATTGATACCATAATTTGCTCCAATCGAAAATCCAGCACCCAGATACCTTCCAATAGAAACTGATGGACCAAAGCCATTTTTTGATTCTACTGATTCATCTAAAACTTGAACCGTATTAGCTCCAATGCCAATTGACCATGGATTATCAGGGGTTTGAGAGGTAACATATTTCGATAACAAAAAAACTATAAGAAATACTTTGAAGGAAATTAAACTTTTCATAATAAAAATCTTAGATCTTTAGTTTGTTAACGAATTTCCTAAAGCTTTATTATATGTAGTTTGGTTTCAATTACTATAAATTTATTAAACAGGAACCAAATACTATCGTTTAAAGTTAAGAGCCGTATCAATCAAAGCCAAATGTGAATAGGCCTGTGGGAAATTTCCTAAAAGTCTTTTTGATTTAAAATCTATGTCTTCACTAAATAACCCTAGATGATTACTGTAAGAAAGCAATTGATCAAACATTTCTTTGGATTTTTCCTCCTCCCCTATTTTGTACAAACTGTTAATGAACCAAAAAGTACATACTGTAAATGAGGAACTGGGAGTTCCGAAATCGTCGTCATTTTTATAGCGAAATAAAAGGCCCTCATAAGACAACTCTTTTTCAATTGCTTTAACTGTTTTGACATATTTTGGATCCTTTGCCGCTATAAAACCATAAGGTTCCATCAATAGAACAGAAGCGTCCAAATGCTTTGTTCCATAAGACTGTGTAAAAGCTTGTACCTCTTCATTCCATGCGTTTTCGAAAATATCATCATAAATTTCACTTCTGAGCACCTCCCATTTATTCGCAGATTTTCCTGATTGAATGATATTTGAAATTTTAATTGCTCGATCAACAGCGACCCAACAGAGGAGTTTTGAAAAAGTAAAGTGACGATCTTCTTTCCTGAATTCCCAAATGCCTTTATCTGCTTTTTTCCAATTGTGTTCTACTACCCATACAATAGATTTTACAATAGACCACAATTCTTCGTGCCTGTCAGTTTGATCAACGTATTTTTCAATCTGAAAATGAATTGCATCCATCAATATACCATAAATGTCGTTTTGTTTTTGAATAAATGCCGCATTACCTATTCTTACTGGTTTTGATCCTTGATAACCTGACAAATGATCCAATGTTTTTTCAGTTAGCATTTTTTCACCATTGATGCCATACATGATTTGCAACTTTTCATCCTTATCGGGAATCAAATCAATTATAAAATCTATGAATTTTTTAACAATTTTAAGGTGTCCTAACTTGGTGATAACCTTGATTACCATTGAGGCATCTCTAATCCAGCAAAAACGATAGTCCCAATTTCTTACTTCTCCAATTGTCTCAGGTAATGAAGTGGTAGCTGCAGCCAATACAGCTCCTGTTTTTTCAAACGTAAGTAGTTTCAGGGTTATTGCACTTCTAAGAATTTTTTCATTGTATTCATTGTCAAAAGTAGGTGTTTTAAAACACCAGTTTAGCCAATAAACCTTTGTTTTTTCAAACTCAAACTTCACATCTTCAATAGAAAATGGTTTGATCTTTTCATTGTAGGATATTTTGAAAAAATGATCTTGATCAAGTTTAATTTTGTCTCCTTTAAGGACAGATGTCTTATTAAGGTCCGTATATAAAGTTAATGTGTCATAACGTTCGTCGTCAACAACACTGATGATAAAATCATCTTTTACATAGTTTTGTGTTTGACCCTGAGCATATTCCAGTTGTGGATCATACAAAACTTTAAATGTGGGATTACCCTTAATTAATTTTACCAATCTTGTGATCTCCGGTGGTGCATAATATACTCCATTGTCTTTTTGATAACGAGGCATAAAATCCAATAATTGGAAGGCATCGATTCCATTGTCAAAGCGGGTCAATAAAATTGCTGTTTTTTTTAGATATTTTTGGGTAATTTCATAAGAATCGTCACATTCGATCCTGAATGCTCCCCCATTTTCATCATCAAGTATTTTTCCAAAAACTGAGGGAGAATCAAATTGAGGTAAACAGGACCAATCAATTGAGGAATCCTCATTTATAAGGGCGGAAGATTTACAATTTCCTATAATTCCATAATTTAGGTTGCCTTTAGAAGGTTGAGATGACCTTAAATGCATAATTTCGATTGTATTTGTTGATTTAACAGTATTATGGCAAAAAACATTATAGTATCAAATAGGCTTCCGATACAGTTAACGAAATTAGATAATTCTTTTGAATTTATCCCTACCAGTGGGGGCTTAGCAACAGGTATGAACTCGGTTCATAAGGATCAAGAATCACTTTGGATAGGGTGGCCAGGCATCAATAATGATGAGATTGATAAAAAGACTTGGGCTCCATTAAAAAAATCATTAAAAAAAGAGGGGTATTTTCCGGTATCCCTAAATCAAAAGGAAATTGAAGATTTTTACTACGGGCTATCCAACAAGTCACTTTGGCCCCTTTTTCATTACTTTATCGAGTTCTCAGTTTTTGATGAAATGCAATGGAGTTCCTATCAAGAGGTGAATCAAAAGTTTGCCGACAGTGTATTGCAAAACATTGAGAAGGGAGATACTGTTTGGATTCACGATTATCAACTTTTATTGTGTCCCAAAATGATTAAAGATATTCGTCCGGATGTAACCATAGGTTTTTTCTTGCATATACCTTTCCCTTCTTTTGAGATTTTTAGAATTTTTCCTTGGCGGGAACCCTTATTGGAGGGAATTTTGGGATCAGACTTAATTGGGTTTCATACTTATGATTATGAGCGTCATTTTTTGAGTTCTGTCAAGCGTATATTAAGGAAAGAAGTCTCTTTCAACCGGGTCATTATGGAAACGAGAGAAGTAGTAGTAAATACCTTTCCCATGGGCATTGATTATGATAAATTCAAAAATGCAGCCCAATCGCACCTTAATATGGCCTCAGACGAAAAGTCGGATCTGAAAAAGCAATTGGAATTGCACAAAAAAGGAGCCGATGAGGGCAAGCTAATCCTTTCTATAGACAGACTGGATTATACTAAAGGGGTTGTAAACCGGATCAAAGCTTTTGAGCTATTTTTGACCAAATACCCAGAATTCCTTGAAAAGGTGCGTCTAGTTATGCTAACAGTTCCTTCTAGGTCAAGTGTATCCGACTATAAAAGGCTTAAAAAAGAGACTGACGAGATAGTTGGTAGGGTCAATGGTAAATTTGCCACAATCAATTGGACCCCCATTTGGTATTATTACCGAGCAATGGCTTTCGATGATCTGATTGACTTGTACATGACTTCCGATATCGCCATGATTACTCCCGTCAGAGACGGTATGAATTTAGTAGCCAAAGAGTTTGTCGCTACACGCGTGAGGGGTGATGGAGTTTTGATTCTAAGTGAAATGGCAGGAGCTTCCAAAGAACTTTATGAATCAATACTGGTCAACCCTTTCGACCTAAATCAAATGGCCGATGCTTTATTGAATGCTATTCAAATGCCAGAGAAAGAACAACATAAAAGAAACCTGAGAATGCAAAAAAGGCTCCAACGCTATTCGGTAGAACACTGGGCCAAAGAGTTTATGAAAGCGCTCAATACCACACATAACAATATAGAGGAGTCTTCGGTTATCAAAATCAATGAAAAAATTAAGACATCATTAGTTGAAAAATTCAAGTCCTCTCAAAAAAGAATGATTTTTTTGGACTACGATGGAACACTCGTCGAGTATAATGAAAAGCCTGAATTGGCTATACCCGATAACTTTTTACTCAAAACATTAGAAAAACTTCTGGAATTCCCGTCGACCGAATTGGCAATAGTTAGTGGAAGGGAACAAGACTTCTTAGACCAATGGTTTGGTCACCTTCCCATCACTCTGGTTGCTGAGCACGGTTATTTTATCAAGCATAAAAATCAAATGTGGGTAGGAAAAGAAACACAGCTTAAAAATTGGAAAGAAGATCTTGTTCCTGTCATTGAAACCTTCACAGACCGGACGCCTGGAACATTTATTGAGGAGAAAAAAAATAGTTTGGTTTGGCACTATCGTAAAACCGATCCCGAATTGGCGGCCGAACGAGCAGTAGAACTCAAAACGGTTCTGAGCAGTTTGATTTCTGATGAATTAAACTTGATGGACGGAGACAAAATTATTGAAGTGGTCAGTGGTCGCTATAATAAAGGGACTGCTGTGTCTGAAATACTGGGAGATAAAACATCGGATTTTATCCTCTGTTTTGGAGATGATATTACTGATGAGTATATGTTCAATGATCTTCCCTCTCATGCGATCAATGTGAAAGTAGGTAAAAATAATACCCAAGCAAATTATTGTATTGCCAGGCCTCATGATGTTTTATCACTTTTGAATGCACTAACTTCTTAGCCTCTTTTTTTATTTGTTTTGTAAAAGGAAGATTCATAATTTCACAATTATGGAGAGATTTCTTTTGATATTTGTTTTTGTTTTTACCCAAGCCCAGCACACTCCAGGGGTGATGATCGACAGTTTTCAAACCTTTGACTCCTACTCTGACATTAAATACGACGAGTCATTACGTCCTCAATTTCATTTTTCATCGAAGAAAAACTGGATCAATGACCCAAACGGGATGGTTTATTATAAAGGAGAGTATCATTTATTTTTTCAGCACAACCCTAAAGCCATCCATTGGGGGAATATGACTTGGGGACATGCAGTAAGTAAAGATATGGTCCATTGGGAGCAACTGCAACACGCCATACTACCCTATGGCAATGGTACTATTTTTTCTGGAACCGCGGCGGTAGACTATCCTAATAGTTTAGGTAAAAATTCGGACGAAGAGGCAGCGATAGTAGCCTATTTCACCCATGCTCAAAATGATAGTAATGATTTGTTCTACCAGGCCGGGGCCTATAGCACAGACCGGGGGAGAACATTTCAACTTATCGATGAAGGTCGTCCATTGGTCGAAAACCAAGGTTTTGACAGATCAGAGCGTGATCCAAAAATCTTTTGGCATGCTCCTTCAAAAAAATGGGTTCTGATTTTATGGATCAAACGTGCCGATAAAAAAAAGTTGAATGATTTGGGAAAAGTCCGTTTTTTTGGTTCTACAGATCTAAAGAAATGGGAGAAACTTAGTGATTTTGACAGAAAATGGGTTTATGAGTGTATGGATTTCGTAGAGCTTGAAGTTGATGGAAATCCCAACTATAAAAGGTGGTTAATATACGATGCCAGCTTTGATTACGAAATTGGAACATTTGATGGCTCGAGTCTTTCAACGGATAGTGAAAATTACATTGGTGACCTGGGGGATACTTACTATGCGGCACAAACTTTTAATAACAGTCCCGACGGAAGGACTGTAATCATGGGTTGGTTAAGAACCAGGAATAACAATGTATATGTGGATAACAACATGCCTTTCAATCAGCACATGTCATTCCCAGCTAAACTAGAATTGAGAACAACTGCTAATGGAATTCGTCTTTTTCGATGGCCCGTAAAAGAAATTAAAAACTTGTACCATAAAAGCTTTGAATATCGAAATATCAAAGCAAAAGCCCTGAATGAAAATTTAAAAAAGGAGAGTTTTGATGGAATTGACATTTTTATGTCTTTCGAACGTAGCACAGCCTCCTCCTTTCATGTCATTATTCGGGGTCAGATAATCAGCTATCGAAAAGGAAATTTTTATTTTAATGGTGTCATCCTACCCACATTGAATCTCAACAAAGTAAATGTGAGGATACTACTGGATCGAACTTCTATTGAAATTTTTGCGGACGATGGATTTTCGGTGCTTTCCAAATATGCCATTTCAGATTTTGAGGACAATCAAATATCAGTTTGTTCAGATGATGAATTAGTTTTTGATGTATTTGAGGTCAATAAGCTTAAATCCATATGGAAATAGTGGATGTTGAATTATTCCACTTTTTTGATTTCGACCCATAAAGGGAAGAAGTTACTCCTCCTTTGTTTTCTGTAAAAAGGGATTAAATCAAATTTTCCTTTAGGAAGTGAGACTCCCTTCCATACCAATAGATCCAAATTTGGCAAGGGGTTGTGTTTCTTTAAGATGCTTTGACCCAACTCTAAAAACATCTCCCCTGGACCATCCAGTGGCTTTAAAAATTTAAATTTAAAATCATAAACGCCTTTCTCAATATCAACTTTCCAATACGAAAAAATCTCCTCTTGGCTCCAGACCCCTCTTTGTCCTCCAGCATCATTACGATTGAGATAAACTGGGTTTTCATGTGGTGTCCCTATAGCAATTCTAGGGGGATTTACAAGGTTTGGAGATGAGGTCAACTCGGAGATGAATGCATCCATTTCTGTCTTTAGGGAGGTGGCTTTTTCTTTGTTCTGCACTACTAAATTATTTATTTCAAATGGATCTTCTTTCAGGTTGTACAATTCAAAATCTTCTACATCAGCATCGAAATCTTTTTTCCCAACAAGTTTGTAATTGCCACGCTGAAGCGCAACGTTGTTGTATTTTTCAGGAAACTTTCTGGTCCAATACGAGAAAAAACTACGTTCTGTTAAGGTTTTACCCTCGAGGGCAGGGACAAAACTTCTTCCATCAATCTTTCTGTCTTGAGGAAGTGGAGCCCCGCATAGTTGAGATAGTGTGGGTACCAGGTCGATGTGAGCGGCCATCTGATTCATTTCTCTATTTCCACCATACTTTGAAGGATAGCTCATAAAAAAAGGAACTCGAATGCCTCCACGGTGAACACTGGACTTTCTTCCCCGCATCCCTCCGACAAATCGTGCTTGTTGGGGGCCATTGTCAGTCATAAAAATAACTATAGTTTCTTCTTCTATTCCCAAAGCTTCTAATTTTTGAAACAACTGGTTGAGGTTATCATCAATATTGGTGACCATGGCATAAACCCTTCGGGCGTCTTCGTCACTCTTTTCATTCATGTCGGCTAGGGGTAAAAGCTTTGGATCAATTCCCTCTGAGGGATCAATTCCCTTATAAATTTGGTAATATTTGTCTGGTACCTGAAGGGGTGTATGAGGGGCGTTAAAAGACAAATAACAGAAAAAGGGTTGATCGTGGTTTTTTTCTATAAAATCGATGGCATTTTGAGTAAAAATATCTGAACAATAGCCTTTATAAGCTTTTTGTTTATTGTTATGCCACAGCACTGGATCAAAATAACTGGTTTCCATTTTAAAGTAGTTGGTAAAATCTCCAACCTGTCCAATACCCCCAGCGAGATGGATGAGTGACTCGTCAAATCCCTGATCACTTGGACGTGAGGGATAATTGTCTCCTAAATGCCATTTTCCAAAAATACCAGTAGTGTAATTTACTTTTTTGAGCATTTCTGCGAGAGTAAATTCCGAGGCTGCCATAACTGCTCCACCGTTATAAGTATCTCTTACTCCTGTTCTCAGAGAATACCTTCCCGTCATCAAGCTTGATCGGGTGGGAGCACAAACCGGAGAGACATGAAAATTATTAAAACGTATACTTTTTTTTGCAAAAGCATCAATAGCCGGAGTTATGATATTGGGGTTTTTGTGGATGCCCAAATCGCCATAGCCCTGGTCATCAGTGATAATCAAAATGACATTTGGAGGCCTGGAAGCCTCTTTTTTTTGACAACTCAACGAAAGTATTCCAACAAAAAACAGAATGGTATGCTTTATTTTCATTGTATTTTGATTTTTTGTTTTTCGGGGACAGCTTCCAAATGGGAGCAGACAAAAGTAGCTAAATCAGTGGCTTTTTGAATAATTTGATCCAACGGATTTTGGTTAAGCCATCCCACAACAGCGGCTGCAGTAAATGCATCCCCTGCGCCTACTGTACTTTTGACTTGAATTTTTTTCTCAGGGCAGTAAGAACAAAAATCATCTATGTTGGCCATCACTGCTCCTTTACCTCCCAAGGTAATGATTCCGAATTTTAGATCAAATTCGTTGATCAAGAATCGTAATCCTTTTTTATGATTTTTGGAAAAAGAAAACATCTTTCCAATTTCTAAAAATTCCTCCTCATTCATTTTGACTGCACTGGCAATATTAAGATTTTGTTCAATGATTTTTGGATGGTAATAGTCTTGTCTAAAATTAACATCAAAGACCCTGAGGCAACTCGTCGAGGTAGCCCTGAGGATTTTGAAAATGGTATTTTTTGAGTTAGGGTATCTTTGAGCCAATGTCCCAAAACAGATTGCATCTAAGCGTTTAGCAATCTTGGCTTGGGCAGTGTTGAACTGAATATGATCCCAGGCTGAATTTGCATCAATCTTATAGGCAGGGTTTCCCATTGGGTCAAGACTAACAATTACTCGACCAGTGGGAGAATATCTGTTGAACTGAACCCCTGAGGTGTCAATACCTAAAAGTATTAGTTGATCGATGGCTTTTTGACCCAATAAATCTTTGCCCACAGCACTCAAAATGTAACTTTTAGCACCCAACTGCTGTGCATGAGCTGCAAAATTAGCCGGGGCTCCTCCCAGTTTTTCATCATCAAAAAAAACATCCCATAGCACCTCCCCCAAACCAGCTACTTTATAAGTTTTATTCTTTGACATCCTTTAATTATTTATTCCAACCTTTAAGGTATGTAAATCTACAAAACAATCATTATGGGTGGTTTTCTGATAATTGATAAAATCAATAAAACATATCTTTCAATTTATTCTAACAGTTGGTTTTGAAAATAATTAGTAACTATATTTATGTAAATATCAAGTATAATGATCTACGAATCCATTGAGGGAATTATAGCTGCACCATTCACACCAATGAATGATAAAGGTGAAATAAATCCTGATGCTATAATTGACTATGCTCAAAAATTAAAAGAAGATGGGCTTGCTGGGGTATTTGTATGTGGGACAACCGGCGAGGGAATGTCGATGACATTAGATGAAAGGAAAAGAATCGCCGAAGAATGGGTAAAATATCAAAATGATGAATTTAAAATTATAGTTCACGTTGGCACTACCTCAGTTAAACAATCACAGGAGTTAGCCCAACACACCCAACAAATTGGAGCATACGGTAGTAGCAGTATGGGTCCAATGTTTTTGAAACCAACAACAGTTGAACCTTTGGTTGATTTTTGTTCAGCTGTAGCATCGGCCGCCCCTGATATTCCTTTTTTTTATTATCATATTCCATTAATTTCTGGAGTTGATTTATCAATGAGGTATTATTTGGAAATAGCCAAAATGAGAATTCCAAATCTAGCTGGTATCAAATACACAAGCGATAATCTAGATGAAATGATAGATTGTAACTCGATAGATAATGGAAAGTGGAACATCTTCAACGGCTTTGATGAAAATTTATTTAATGTACTAAATATTGGAGTGTACAGTGCAGTGGGAAGTACTTATAATTACATGAATCACTTATACTTATCATTGATTAAGGATTTTAAAGCTGGAAATATGGAAGCGGCAGAAAAAAAACAGCAAAAATGTAACGATATTATATTATCTCTTTCCGAAAATGGTGGGCCTATAGCTGCAGGAAAGGCGATTATGAAATGGTTTGGAATAGATTGTGGACCATGCCGATTACCTCTAAAAAATCTAACAGAGGAGTCAATTTCAAAGCTTAAAGAGGATTTAAAAGCCAAAGGGTTTTTTGAGTTAAGTTGATTAATTTTTTGATAATGTCTTTTCTGGATCTATTAGTCATATCTCTATATTTTATTATCATTTCTGGTCTTGGCTTTTTCTATTCAAAAAGGCAAAAAAACACCAAAGACTTTTTTAATGGTGGGGAGAGAATACCTTCATGGGCGGCAGGGTTAAGCCTATTTGGTACTGCTTTGAGCCCTATCACTTTTATGGCAATCCCCGCAAAGACTTACAGTACTGACTGGTCATATTTTTTACTTAATATGAGTATTTTCTTGGCTATCCCACTAGTGGTTAATGTTTTCATTCCTTTCTATCGAAAAAATAATATCAAAACAGCTTATGAATTCCTGGAAAATCGATTCAATCTTTTCATTCGTTTGATAGGCAGTAGCTGTTTTATAATCTATCAAATAGGAAGAATAGGTGTGGTACTTTTTTTGCCTTCAATTGCACTTAATTTGGTAACGGACATGAATATATATTTATGCATTTCCTTGATGGGAGGGATCAGTTTAATCTATACTTTGATTGGAGGTATAGAAGCGGTAATTTGGACCGATGTTGTTCAAGTATTTGTTTTAATGAGTGGTGTCACTATTTCAATTTTGATTATTATTCTTGATATGGAGGAGGGATTCATTGGCATAGTGAAAACTGCTCAGTTAGATAATAAACTTAAAGTTTTCGACTTAACCCTAAGTCTGAGTGAACCTACTATTTGGGTAATGCTTTTAGGAGGATTCTTTNTAAATATAACGACCTACGGAACAGATCATACAATGGTACAGCGATATCTTGTTACTTCTTCCAAGGAAAAGGCACAAAATAGTGTCTGGATAGGTGCTTTATTGACTATTCCTTCCACATTAATTTTCTTCTTTGTAGGAACAGCACTTTATGTGTTTTATAAAATAAACCCTACAGCATTACACCCCGATTTCATTACAAACGATGCGATTTTTCCCTGGTATATTGTTACTCAGCTTCCAGGAGGGGTCTCTGGACTATTAATCGCTGCAATCTTTGCTGCTGCCATGAGTAGTCTCAGTTCTAGCATGAATGCNGGGGCAGCTTCATTTAGTATTGATATTTACGATCGATTTGAATTCGGTAAAAACAAAGGTGATCTGAGAACAGCGAGGTGGGCTACTTTTTGTATAGGGGCATTGGGGATCCTTTTTGCATTATTTATGGCCAACTACGAAATCAAGTCCCTTTGGGATGTGTTTAATANAATCTTGGGTTTGATTTTTGGNAGTTTAGGGGGAGTGTTTTTATTGGGNCTTTTGACTAAAAAAGCCAATTCGAATGGAGTACTTATTGGCATATTGATAAGTTTTATTATCCAAGTTCTTATGAGTTATTATGGAGCTATTCACCTGCTGATTTATGCTGCCAGTGGAGTAATTTCTTGTTTTATCACTGGATATGTGGCAAGCCATCTTTTTAAATTCAAGCTCTCCTAAATTAGTTTGAAAATTTATATCATAAATACTATTTCCTTAAAAATCACCAAAAATATAATTCAAACAAATATTTGGAGTCAATTTAAATACAATTTTTCTAAGATCTTATTTGGGGGTGCTCTTTACCTAGTGATTTAAAGTGGANACNGACAGNCCCTCAGATATGTTATTTTGAATCTTTTCCAAACCGGATTTATCGATAAAGTTTCCATCTTTGATCACNGCAACAATATCTTTCGTAGAGGCGATGTTCTCAAGCGGATTCTCAGCTAGGAGAATAAGATCTGCGATATAATCTTTTTTTACCAAACCCANTGAATCTTCCATTCTGAAATACTTTGCAGGATTCAGTGTCGCNGTGGCAAGTGCTTGAAGCTCAGTTAAGCCACTTTCGACCATCAATTCCAACTCATAATGAAGACTGAAACCTGGGGTCAAAAANCCCAATGGAGTGTCAGTTCCTGCCATTAATGGAATTTTGGATTTGGCCATTGAATTAGTNGTTTTTTGAATCCAATCTGAAAACTTTTTTTGNTCNGGATCGATTTTGTCGTTTGAAGCCAATAGATTTTTTTCCCATTGATCCCTNGTTGTCTTGGGNAGAAGTTCAAAGCTTTTACGCCAGAAAGGTTCTCTGAAAATTTTATATATTGGCACCTTGTAAATGGATAAAGTAGGCACCTGATAAGAATCGTATTTTTTTATTGTATCCAGAATCTTTTGGTAAGCATCGGAGGCAATATAATCAACAGCAAATTGCTTTTGTGCTCGGTGAATATTAGCACGCAGTTGCCTACCTGATAGAAGNGATCTGTTCTNAAGCATCATTCTTCTTGCTAAAAGCATTGAATCACTGTTCTCAACCGCCTCCAACTCAAGGTTCTTTATATGTTCTAAACTATTCAGTCCCAGTGAAATGGCATGTGTAATTTCCATGCTCAGTGGAACATGGCCTGCCAATCGAAGTTTTTCGCGGGCTGCAATAGCGGCAATCGCTTCAAACTGCTGTGGACTCAACATCTCGTATGCTTTAAGAAAATCTACTCCCAACGAAACCAGCTTTTCTGTTTCAGCAATGCTCTCAGAAACATTTCTCGTACGAATCGAAAGTTCCGGTAGAACTGATCCGTTGTATACATTAAAATTACCATCNATCAGTGGGCCAGCAATTTTTACTCTTGGATGNGTTTTCGGATGCTTTAATCCATTTTGTCGGATACTGTCCACATAATGAAATGCTCCACCCGTATCTCTAACACTGGTTATACCGTTACTTAGAAACAACTCTGGCATGTGAAGCGCAAGTTGCTGATCAAAATAAAAGTGGACATGACTGTCCCATAAACCCGGAATCAAGTATTTATCAGTACCATCAATAATTTTGTTTTTTGGAGAGAGTTTCAACTCTCCCACCTCCANAATCTNGTGAATTTTATTCCCTTTGATAACAACATTTACACCTTTTTTNANACCATCCAATGGATCTATTAGATTAACGTTCTCTATGATGTAGGTATCCACAAAATAAATTTCACTTTGACAAGACAACAAAAGTCCCATCAAGAACAATCCATAAAATGAGAGCTTGACTGAAACAATCCCTGAAATACGNTGCAACATCTTAGTAATTTTTTGAATTCAACAATAACTCNCTCAAATGTAATAATATCTTTCNTAATTATTTTTAGACGTCAACTCATCAAATTGTTTATTCTATGATAAATCTCTAAATTGAGAGAAATTGAATTGTCAAATACAAACCTCCATGTTATTTCTTATACAAGTATCTCTTCTTTCAGTGATGCTTTTGCTTTTNTGATTTTAGACTAAAAAACTTTATTAAAAAAATGAATGACAAATTTAAACCCATTTAAAAAAATTATTTTTTTGATCATCATTTTGATGGTGATGGTTGGAACAGGTCAATCACTAGAAAACAAAAGAATNGCGGGGTACAGGCCTATATGGTTTGAACTGAATCAAAAATATGAATATGGTGATAAATATTCTGGTGCACTAGGCACCTAT
>NZAX01000003.1 GCA_002687665.1 Flavobacteriaceae bacterium | reverse complement strand
CATTCCCCCGCCGTGTATGTCGAATGAGTCCCCAAGGTATTTGGTGCTCATAGCTGTACACTCCAGGTGCCAGCCTGGGAAACCATCGCTCCAGGGAGAGGGCCAGCGCATAATGTGCTGGGGCTCTGCTTTTTTCCAAAGTGCAAAGTCCTGAGGGTTTTTTTTGTCACTTTGCCCTTCCAAAGAACGGGTGTTGTGAATTAATTCTTCAATTTTACGACGACTGAGTTTACCATAATGATGGGTTTGGTTATATTTCAAAACATCAAAATAAACTGATCCATTTATTTCGTAGGCAAAACCTGCATCAAATATTTTTTTAATAAACTCTATTTGTTCAATAATATGACCTGTTGCAGTTGGCTCGATGCTAGGAGGTAATGTGTTAAATTTTTCAAGAATTTGATGGAAATCTACAGTGTAATGTTGGACTACTTCCATCGGTTCGATCTTTTCAATTCTGGCTTTTTTTGCAATTCGGTCTTCACCACTATCCGCATCGTTTTCTAGGTGTCCAGCATCAGTAATATTCCTTACATAACGCACTTTATATCCTAGGTGTCTGAGGTAACGGTAGATAATATCAAATGAAATGAAAGTCCTGCAATTGCCTAGATGAACGTTACTATAGACTGTGGGGCCACAAACATACATACCAACATAACCGGGATTGAGCGGCTTAAAATCTTCTTTTTTTCCGCTTAAGGAATTTAGAACGACCAAGGAATTCTCGATCAAAACTCAGTTTCTAGTTTGATATAATCTAAAAATTCCCTCTTAACATCCTTTTCCTTAAATCGCCCTCCAAACTCGGAAGTAACAGTGCTACTATTGACGTCGCTAATACCACGGGAATTGACACACAAGTGCTTAGCGTCGATCACACATGCTACATTTTTTGTCTTTAGTACTTTTTGAAGTTCTTCAACAATTTGTAGTGTCAAGCGTTCCTGAACCTGTGGACGTTTAGCATAATAATCCACAATTCTATTCATTTTCGAAAGTCCCACTACTGTTCCGTTTGATATATATGCCACATGGGCCTTACCAACGATAGGTAACAAATGATGCTCGCACGTTGAGTAGAGGGTAATATTTTTTTCGACCAACATTTCTCCGTACTGATATTTGTTTTCAAAGGAAGAAGCTTTTGGCTTGTTGTTTGGATGTAGACCACTGAATATTTCATTTACAAACATTTTAGCGACCCTTGTTGGTGTACCACTAAGGCTGTCGTCAGTAAGATCCATACCCAAAACATAAAGTATTTCTCGCATTTTTTCTTCGATTAATAGTATTTTCTCACTATTGCTCAAATCAAATGCGTCAGGACGCATAGGTGTATCTCTGGATGTACTTAGGTGTTGATCACCAATTTCATCAATTTGATCAGTAAATAATTTTTCTAGTTTCATAGTAATATAAGAATTACAAAGATAATCATTTATCCATAAATTGTATTTTATAGTTAAAGGCTAATTCGTTCGATTAGTCGCTAGAGTTTTAGGGACAAGGAAACCAGAAATTGAAATTGGTTTTTACTAAGTTGAATTGGATCAGTCAAACCACTTTGGTATATGGGTTCCGAGCGTTCGAAAACTAAATTTGAAAAAGTGAAATTCAGGGCACTGCCACCAAAGTCGTAACCCAGGCCAAAAGATGATCCATTGCTGAGATCATTAGTTTTTTTATTGATGCTCTCTTGGTTGAAATAGCCTGCTCTCAGACTTAAGCGGCCCAAACGGTACTCTCCCCCTATTTTGAGGTTTCCGGCTGATTTGAGTGTGGTTTCGACTATTTTATTTTGCTCTATGAAGTTGACGTCACCGTATTCAACGTCAAATGCGGCTTTTTGATAATTGACTATGTCATATTGTATGCTGACTAAGCCTTTGGACCCAAAAACATAGGCCAGTCCTCCAGCATATCTTGAAGGAGTAGATATATTGTATTCATAAATATTGATGATTCGGGGATCAATTGTATCTTTTCCATTTATTTTATTTGTAATAATTCTCTGAGACAATTCGTCGGTCATTTGATACCAAACTGGACTTTGGTAACTTAGGCCTATTCTCAGGTATTTTACCTTATAAATGCCTCCAAATTGAAAAGAAAAGCCCTGTCCTATGGTTAATAGATCGTTTTCAAATTCTGTATAATCAAATGAAGAAGTTAATCCGTAATTGTTTTCGATCAAATTGTCAACTCTTCTGAAGTTACTTTGATGAGAATTCAGATTAAAACCCAAATAGAGACTTTCACCATATTGCGAAGCAAAGGAAAAGGTATGTTTACTGTTTTTTCCACTATTAGTTACAAAAAAATTGTGATCGACTGGTAGGTTGTTTGGGTTACTGGAGGAGAGATATTGGGTATTGTTGTCATCAAATGTTACAGGATCAATAACATAGCTTTGATACCCCAAAAAAGCTTGCTGGCTCCCAAAACCATTGTTTTCTCCTAAATACTTGTAAGATTGTGAGAGATCCTCATCGTCATAGGTTTTAATTTCTCGAAAAGCAATTCCATTAGCGTAGTTTAAAAAATAATGATCCAAACCACTGTTGGGATTAGTCCCCTTGGCATTGAATTTGGAAATAAAATTACTTTCTTGCTGGTAATTATAGGCAAATGAAAGTTTAATGAAATCACCTGCTTCGGAATCATTAATTATCAAAACTAAACCAAGTTGATTGATGTCTGAGGACCCAGAATTAATATAATTTTTGTCACCAAAATAATTTGCACCGACCCTGTTTTCTGTGGTGTTTAGGGTCAAACCAATTTCAGAGTTCAGAAATACGGCTGCTGCTGCTGGATTGTCTTTGATGGCAGAAAAATCACCACCTAATGCATTGAATGCTCCACCCATAGCCACATATCTTGCTGTGCCTTTCAATTCTGTTCTTGTGTAGCGCAAGATATCTTCCATTGACTGCGCATAGGCTAACAATGAATATAAAAATGGCACAAGAACATGAAGGATGAACTTTCTAATTGTCATTATATTTTTCTTCGATATTACCTACCTCTAGAGCCGCTTCTGCCACCACCGGAAAATCTGGATGACGAACTATATGAGGAACGATTACCACTCGAATATGATGATCGAGAGGAACTATAGCTTCTTCCTGAGTTATAATTTCTTCTGCTACTTGACGAGTAACTTGAATTAGACTGTGATCTTTTGTTATATTGATTATTCTGATTCGATTGGTTGTTAGCTTTGCGAGTCAAAGTAGAATTGGATCTATTGCTAGTCTGTGAGGTTCTTCTGCCTAAATTGTATCGATTCTTATTAACTGAATTGCTATTGCTAGTTGTCGAATTGTACCTGTTGTCCCTGGGGTTGTAAGAATTGTTATAACCTTTGCTAGAGTTTCCCACTCTTGAAGTACTGAAGTTATTATTACGACCAGAACCCCTAGAATAGTTGGAATAGGCATAGCTTCTATCAAATCGATTACCATAATAACCTCTGTATCCATATCCGGGAGTATAAAAGGGGTGTCTATAAAATGGGTATCCAAACCTAAAAAATGGATCATAAAAACTAAGTCCCCAATAGGGTCTATAAAAACCTCTGTTGAAGAAAGGATTGTAATTCCAAAAAGGATCGAAAAAGGAATTATAGAAACCCCAGTTGAAATTGAAAAATCCCCAAGGATTGTTATTTATGTAATATACCTCAGTTTTATTGGTGCGATCTCCCCACGGTGCTTGAGAATTGACTTGAAGATTGTTATTACTTTCATTACTTCTATAGTTATCACTATCGGTGAACGCTATGTTATCAGCGTTATCCAAAGAGGAGTAATCGTCAGCAATGTTGCTGAAATAATTTTTATAATAGACTTCGCTGTCATTCGTTTTAGGCTCCTCCAAAGTGCTTTTTCTGAGAGCCCCTTCCCCTCCATAAATACCATCTGAGCCATAGTAAGAAACTATTTGATAACTTCCACAAGAAAATAAAGAGGAGATTAGAAAAAGACTGCTCAATAGTTGGCTATGAATTAAAAAAAGATTTGTTCTCATTGTTGCTACTTTTTGGAATGAAAGACAAACAAAAAAATAGTAGTTTTGTGCTTCATTACATTCAATAAATTAAAAACAAAATCTGTGCCAAACTTAACGTGGGGAAAAAATTAACAAGTAGATCAGAGGATTATTCGAGGTGGTATAACGAATTGGTGGTTATGGCGGATTTGGCCGAAAACTCAGCGGTCCGTGGTTGTATGGTAATCAAGCCTTATGGTTATGCCGTTTGGGAAAAAATGCAATCGGAATTAGATAAAATGTTTAAGGCCACTGGACATCAAAATGCCTATTTCCCTTTATTTGTTCCCAAGAGTTTATTTGAGGCTGAGGAGAAAAATGCTGAGGGTTTTGCCAAGGAATGCGCTGTAGTGACCCATTATCGTTTGAAAACTGATCCTGAGGATAGTTCAAAATTGATTGTAGACCCCGATGCTAAATTGGAGGAGGAATTGGTGGTCAGACCAACCTCCGAGGCTATAATTTGGAATACCTATAANAATTGGATTCAGTCCTANAGAGATTTACCCATCATGGTAAATCANTGGGCCAATGTTGTTCGATGGGAAATGCGTNCNCGTTTNTTNTTNCGTACTGCCGAATTTCTNTGGCAAGAGGGACATACTGCNCACTCAACNCGNGAGGAGGCTCTTGANGAGACTAAGCTGATTAACANTCTTTATGCTGATTTTGCAGAGAATTTTATGGCAATTCCTGTAATTCAAGGTCTNAAATCNGAAAGCGAGAGGTTTGCCGGAGCAGAGGAGACCTATTGCATNGAGGCCTTGATGCAAGACGGTAAAGCTCTTCAAGCNGGTACTTCCCACTTTTTGGGTCAAAATTTNGCTAAAGCTTTTGATGTTAANTTTGCCACCAAATCTGGAGATCTTGAATACGTTTGGGCTACATCGTGGGGGGTGTCAACCCGTTTAATGGGAGCACTTATTATGACCCACAGTGACGATAATGGTTTAGTACTACCACCTAATTTGGCTCCAATTCAGGTGGTTATTATTCCTATATATAGTGGTTCTGATCAATTAGAAACTATTTCATTAGTTGCAAATAAAATAAAGAATGAACTTTCTGCCATAGGTATTTCTGTAAAATACGATGACCGGGATAACTTTAAACCTGGCTTCAAGTTTAACGATTACGAATTAAAGGGTGTTCCGCTGAGAATTGCCATAGGCCCAAGAGATATTGATAATAAAGTGGTAGAGTTGGCTCGAAGAGACACTATGGAAAAAAAACTTGTGCCATTGGATGGGCTTAGTCAATACATTCAAGCTACTTTGGATGAAATGCAAATAAATCTTTTTAGTAGGGCACTTAAATTTAGAGATGATCACATTACAGAAGTTAATAATTTTGATGAATTTAAATCTATACTTATTAAAAAGGGTGGATTTATTTCTGCTCACTGGGACGGAACTTTTGAGACCGAGGAGGCAATAAAAAAAGAAACTAAAGCTACCATCCGTTGTATTCCTTTAACAAAAAACCCGCAAAAGGGGAAATGTGTTTATTCAGGAAAACCGTCTGCTCAAAGGGTACTATTTTCCAAAGCTTACTAAGAATCCTGTTGTTTTTATTGTTATTTTCTAGCATAGTTTTTAGGTTGTATAATAATTTTTTTAGTGTAAATTTGCGCACTGAAATAATGGCCCGTTCGTCTATCGGTTAGGACGCCAGGTTTTCATCCTGGAAAGAGGGGTTCGACTCCCCTACGGGCTACAAGCATTTAAAATAATTATATGGCAAATCACAAGTCTGCATTAAAAAGAATTCGTTCTAATGACAAAAAACGATTACGTAATAGATTTCAACATAAAACAGCAAGAAATGCTATTCGTAAGTTAAGAAGTCTCGGTACAAAAAAAGAGGCAAACAAACAATTTCCAAAAGTAGTTTCCTTGGTGGACAAGTTAGCAAAAAAGAACATTATTCATGCTAATAAAGCAGCAAACATTAAGTCTAAGCTGGCCAGGTTTGTAGCTTCCCTGTAAATGACAATTAAAAATCTTCCAAATTGGAAAGTTTTTTATGAATTCATTGAAATTAGAAATTCCTCGTTATTTTTAGTCTTTATGAATCGGTCATTTATGAATTCCATGGCTTCAACGGGATTCATATCAGCTAAGTATTTCCTCATAATCCACATCCGTTGTATAGTGTTTTCATCCAGTAACATGTCATCGCGGCGGGTACTAGAAGAGATCAAATCGATTGCAGGGAAAATTCTGCGGTTAGCAATCCTTCGGTCGAGTTGCAATTCCATATTACCAGTTCCTTTAAATTCCTCAAAAATAACTTCATCCATTTTGGATCCTGTTTCTGTCAGAGCAGTGGCAATTATAGACAAGGAACCTCCTCTTTCTATGTTACGGGCTGCACCAAAGAATCTTTTTGGTTTGTGAAGTGCGTTGGCATCCACACCACCACTGAGAATTTTGCCAGAAGCAGGTTGAACAGTATTGTAGGCTCGTGCCAATCGAGTTATTGAATCAAGTAAAATTACTACATCATGTCCACACTCTACCATTCTTTTCGCTTTCTCGAGCACGATATTGGCAACTTTTACGTGTCGGTCAGCGGGTTCATCAAAAGTTGAAGCCACTACCTCACCATCTACATTTCTTTGCATATCTGTAACCTCTTCCGGTCTTTCATCAATCAATAGGATCAACTGGTATACCTCAGGATGATTGGCTGCAATAGCATTGGCAATATCTTTTAGGAGCATAGTTTTACCCGTTTTGGGCTGTGAAACTATCATTCCCCTCTGGCCTTTTCCTACAGGGGAGAACAAATCAATGATTCTTGTTGATATAGTACTTTGTTTTTCAGCTATATTGAATTTTTCATCAGGAAAAAGAGGAGTTAAGTGCTCAAAAGAAACTCGATCTCTTACCACTTTAGGATCAAGACCATTGATTTTATCTACCTTAATTAATGGAAAATATTTTTCACCTTCTTTTGGGGGACGAACTGTTCCTAATACGGTATCTCCTGTTTTTAATCCAAATAATCTAATTTGGGATTGTGAGACATAGACATCGTCTGGAGAGGATAGGTAGTTAAAGTCGGAGGACCTAAGAAAACCGTATCCCTCTTGCATCATTTCTAAAACCCCTTCTGTATTGATGATACCTTCAAATTCAAAATCTGGTTCTCTATAACGATTACGATTATCTCGGTTGTGATTTACTTCTTGGTTATCTTTTTTTCTTTTCGGGTTGTTATATTTTGAGTAATTATGGTTTTGTTTTTGTTGAAGATTAGGATCTTTTTTATCCGATTTCTGTTGCTCCTGTTTTTCCTCAACTTTTAACTTGGGGTTTTCATTTTTGAAATTTTCATTCCCCTTTTTATCTGGTATTGCCTGTTCATTAACCTTGGCAGAAGAATCTATTTTACCTTTTGTGGAGGGCTTGTCATCTTTAACTTCTAAAGGCGCAGCAGCCACCGTATCAATGATTTGATAAATGAGTTCCATTTTTTTTAGTCCGGTAAGTCTTCTGACTCCAACGGATTTAGCAATTTCCTGTAATTCAGAAAGTTTTTTACTTTTTAGAGATGCTATCTCGTACATTAGTTGAGATTAAAGAGATTAGAAAGAAATAAAAGAAAGATAGTATTTGAAAGTGAGAGGGTGTTAGTATTCTCCTTTGACAATATTACAAATTTTATTTTTAAATTAGTATTTAATTGGAAAAACTTAGCTCTTTTTAAACTTTAGTCAATGATCCAGCGTATTCAAACGGTTTTTTTGTTTATTATCGCAATAGTCTCTGTCATTGGCTTTTTTTTATTGCCTCCTCTTGATTTTTACATATTGGGATTAATGGTTCCAGCTCTTTTGAAATCCTACATCATTCTTACTGGTTCTTTGGCACTTTTATCTTTAATGATTTTCAAACACAGAAAAATCCAATTGATTATAAATCGTTTGCATTTTTTTCTTCATGTTGCAATG
>NZAX01000057.1 GCA_002687665.1 Flavobacteriaceae bacterium | reverse complement strand
ATGGCATACTGAATGTTGATCAAACCTTTAGTTTTTAGGGCCAGTGCAATTTTGTGGGTATGATCTTTTATTTGTTGCATAACAAATTCTCCCAGATTGAAAACAGGAAGTGTTGCATTGGAATCACCGGAATGTATTCCACAAGGTTCTATGTGCTCCATAATTCCGATGATGTATATATTTTCCCCATCGCAAATGGCATCAGCTTCAGCCTCAATGGCTCCATCCAAATAATGGTCTAATAAAAGCTTGTTGTTCGGAATTTTTCTGAGCAAATCCACCACATGGGTTTCAAGCTCTTCTTTATTGATGACAATTTTCATTCCCTGACCTCCCAATACATATGAAGGTCTTACCAAAATAGGAAAGTCAAGTTCATCGGCTAGAGAAAGGGCTTGCTCTGCTGTTTCTGCCACCCCAAACTCTGGATAAGGAATATCATTGTCTTTTAGCAATGTGGAAAAGCTTCCTCGGTCCTCCGCCAAGTCTAATGATTTAAAACTGGTTCCTATAATTTTGATACCATATCTATCAAGTTTTTCAGCTAATTTAAGTGCAGTTTGTCCCCCTAACTGAACAATAACCCCTTCAGGTTTTTCGTGCTCAATGATATCGTAGATATGTTCCCAAAAAACAGGTTCGAAATAGAGTTTATCCGCAATATCAAAATCGGTAGAAACAGTTTCAGGATTACAATTGATCATAATGGTTTCATAGTCACACTCAGAGGAAGCCAAAACTCCGTGGACACAACAGTAGTCAAATTCAATGCCCTGTCCTATTCTATTGGGTCCTGATCCTAAAACAATGATTTTCTTACGATCACTGACTTTACTTTCGTTTTCACTGAAAGGTTCCCCATCTTTAAGTTGCATTTTTTCTTCAAAGGTGGAATAATAATATGGTGTAGAGGCTGAAAATTCTGCAGCGCAAGTATCCACTAGTTTATAAACCCTATTTATACCCATTTTGGCTCTTTTCTTATTTACCTCACTCTCAAGACAATCAAGCATATGAGCAATTTGACGATCGGCAAAACCTTTTTGTTTCGCTTCCAAAAGCAATGACTTATCTAGGTTATCAATATTAAACTTGGAAATTTCTTTTTCCAACTCATAAAGCTCTTGATATTGTTTCAAGAACCACATATCAATTTTGGTAATTTCGTGTATCCTGCTAAGTGGTATACCCATCTGGATGGCATCATATATTACAAAAACTCTATCCCAACTTGCGTTAGTTAATTTCTCAATGACTTGATCGTATTCGGTATAACCTTTACCATCAGCACCTAAACCATTACGTTTGATCTCAAGCGATTGAGTAGCTTTGTGCAATGCTTCTTGGAAGGATCTTCCAATTCCCATAACTTCTCCAACGGATTTCATTTGTAATCCGAGTTTACGATCAGAGCCTTCAAATTTATCAAAGTTCCAACGTGGAATTTTTACAATAACATAATCCAGTGTAGGTTCAAAAAGCGCAGAGGTTGATTGGGTAATTTGATTTTCTAATTCATTCAAAGAGTAACCTATGGCAAGTTTTGCGGCAACTTTGGCAATAGGATATCCCGTGGCTTTTGAGGCCAATGCTGAAGAACGAGAGACTCTAGGATTGATCTCAATGGCAATAATATCCTCTTTTTCATCTGGACTGACAGCAAACTGAACATTACAGCCACCTGCAAAATCTCCAATACTTCTCATCATTTTGATAGCCATATCCCGCATGCGCTGGAAAGCAGTATCAGATAGAGTCATAGCCGGAGCAACCGTTATTGAGTCGCCAGTATGTATACCCATAGGATCCATGTTTTCTATCGTACAAATGATTACAACATTGTCATTTTTATCCCTCAAAAGTTCTAACTCATATTCTTTCCACCCCAAAAGAGCCTTATCAATCAATACTTCGTGAATAGGAGAAGCCTCCAAACCCCTGGTTAATAATTCTTCGAATTCATCTGCATGATGAACAAAAGAAGCTCCTGTTCCACCAAGTGTAAAAGAAGGACGTATAACTAATGGAAAACCAAATTTTTGTGCGATTTCTTTTCCTTTAAGAAAAGAAGTAGCTGTTTCGGCGGGGGCCACAGGTATATCTATGGTTTTAAGTAATTTTTTAAAACGATCTCTATCTTCCGTAATGTTAATTGCCTCGATATCAACCCCTATGATTTCAACATCAAAATCTTCCCATATTCCTTTATCATCTGCCTCTATACATAGATTTAGTGCAGTTTGTCCTCCCATTGTTGGAAGCACAGCATCTACTTTGTGTATTTTAAGAACGTCTATTATGGATTTTGTTGTTAACGGTTTTAGATAAACATGATCCGCCATTGANGGGTCAGTCATGATCGTTGCGGGGTTAGAATTGATCAAAATAGTTTCAATTCCGTCTTCNCTAATGGACCGTAAAGCTTGGGTTCCTGAGTAGTCAAATTCACAGGCTTGNCCAATAATTATAGGGCCTGANCCAATAATTAAAATACTCTTAATCTCAGGTCTTTTAGGCATAAATTATAGTTTGTAATTTTTTTTAATATAAAAAAAAAGGTGTTATTCAAAATAGAATAACACCCTTAAATTTTGTTTTTTTATTATCATTTTTTGTGGCGGGGCTCAGAGGATACAGAAATTTTTTTTCTACCTTTTGCCCTTCTATTAGCAAGAACTTTTCTGCCATTGGCAGTTGCCATTCTCTCACGGAATCCATGCTTATTTCTTCTTTTTCGTTTTGAGGGTTGGAAAGTCCTTTTCATCTTTTAAAATGTGTAATTTTAAAGTCGGGCAAATATACAACATCTTTTTTCTTACACAAATGGTTTTAAACGGATTCTTATTAACTTCGAACCCAAAATCTATTTTGTATGTTTCCAAAAATAATTAAACTCATTTTGGCCTCAACCATTCTATTGTTTGGATGTTACGAATTTTATGAAAATTATATTGGCAATGGAATCTTTTTGACACTTTTATCAGGAATCATGGTGTTGCTGTATTTTAAAAATGAAATAATTTTCCTTGCATTTCTCAGGTTAAGAAAACAAGATTTTTCAGGAACAGAACGATGGCTCAACAAGATAAAAAACCCCAAAAGTTCTTTAGTAAGAAAGCAACAAGGTTATTTTTACTATCTGCATGGGATAATACAATCTCAAAATAATCTCACTATAGCTGAAAAGCACTTTAAAAAGGCAATTCAATTAGGGCTTTCAATGACACATGATATGGCAATGGCAAAAATGAGCTTGGCAGGAATCATGATGCAAAAAAGAAGAAAAAGAGAAGCCACTTCGCTTTTGGCAGAAGCAAAAAAATTAGATAAGCACGGTATGTTGACCGATCAAGTTAAGATGATGCAGCAGCAGATGAAACGCATTTAATAATATCCCTTCTCGGGAATGGCAATCTCATAATACTTTCTGGATCTGTTGTTTAGGTGATTTTGTAACAACCACGGATTATGAATTTTAAGTATTTTGTAATTTACTCCCATTTTTTGGGCAAAAGTTGTTAGGTTAGAAATAGCAGTATCCAAACCGTGAAAATGAACTGGAACAGAATAATATAAATCGCTATCTTCAAAAATATAGCCGTATTTTGAAGGGTTTTCGATGATTTCTTTTACAGCAAGAATCCTAAATACGTAACGACTGGTTTCTTGACCCAACCGTAAGTCAAAATAGCTTTCCACCTTTTGAAGGTTAAGATTTCTCTGTATACCAGACATCCCACGGTTATATGAGGCTGCAGCAAGAGTCCAAGATCCAAATTTATCTTTTGCCTTTTTTATGTACTGAGCAGCCATTCGTGTTGAGAAACCTATATGATTTCTCTCATCTACATTGGTATTGACTTCTAATCCATATTCTCTTCCGGTATTTCTCATAATTTGCCAAAAACCTTTCGCGCCAGCCGGTGAAACCACATTTTCAAGTCCACTTTCAATTACCGATAAATATTTAAGGTCAGTAGGGACACCTTCTTCAATTAGAATTTTTTCTATTGTAGGAAAATATTTGTTGGCGCGTTTAAGTAATAGCATCATATTGGATTGCCAATAGGTATTAACCAACAATTCCCTGTCCATACGTTCTCTTAGGTCTGTGGAATGAAGAGGAACTTTTTCCCCAGCAAAGCTAAGAGTATCCGGTAAATCTAAAGCGTAAACCTTGTAAGTGGGCTCCTCACCATAACTTTTTAGAGCAGTAAAACCATCAATTTTAAATACAAAACCTGTAATCAAAACCAAAACAATAGAAGCGAGTCCACTCCATAACAATGGAATAATTTTGTGTTTCATGGGCTTAAATTATCTCAAATATCACGAATCTACTAAATTTTCATCTATAATTTTTGGAAGATTTATATTAAACCAATCACTTTTGGTAAGAATGATGGCATGATCTCCCAATATTTTGATAAATGGATCTTGAATGTATTTTAAAGGAAAAACTGAGTCTTGTGCCCCATGGATATGAATGATACCTGGGATAGGGATACATTTATTCCATTTAACCAATCGATCAATGGCCCAATTGAGATATTCAGGATCTCTTTCCGAGAGATACCTTTGATAGTTTTCTATGCGGAGCTGCATTTCTTTGCCAAAGACAAAAGCTGCAAATGTTTCAATATTTGTAATCCATTTTGTAGGTAGTAATTTATGAGCATTGGTTAATTTGGCTAGTCTCATGTGTTTGGGTAATTCCCTATTAGATTTTACACTGGAAATAATAATGATTTTCTTACAATCAATGTGCTTTGCCATTTCCTGAACTAAAACACCCCCAAAAGATACACCGATGAGCACTGGATTTTTGTGCTTAACTCTTTCACTCATTCTTTTGGAATAATGATCGAGGGTTTCATTTTTTCTCGGAGGAATCCATGAGAGAAATTTAACTTGAAATTTATTTGGCAAGTCTAGAAATTCGAAAATATTTCGATTTGCACCCATTCCTGGCATAAGATATATTGATTCCATCATTATCTTTTACTATTTATTATTGTCAATTACTCAAAAAATCTTTAATTTTGCCTTCCAATGTTCAAATAATTGATGAGATTTTTATTCTTTATTAATTAAACCAAATTAGTAAAAGTTGTAATGTATCAAGTTGAATTACAAAACAATGAATTCCTTAGACAATTCGAAACCATAGTAAATGGGTCGCTGGCAAGAATTGAATATGCCGAGCAAGAAAGAAAAATTTTCCTCACCAAAATCGTTATCCCCGGAGATGTTAATGATATTGAATTTGAAGAGAGTTTCATCAAAAGTGTTTTAGAATTTATTTCAGAAAAAAACCTCAGAGTAGTTCCCACTTCACCAAAGATTGCAGGATTTGTGAGACGTAATAAGTCATACAAATCTCTTTTGCCTGTTGGAATTAAACTTTAGTTGTTTTTTTAAACCTTACAAATCCCTCCTGGTCTATTGATTGGAGAGTCACCCTAAATATCTTGTTTACCAATCCTGGATTCCATGGAGCCCTAACTTTTATATAATTTTCACTAAAACCTGTGATATAACCCCTTTTATTTTCATTTTCGAATAAGACATTTACAGTTGTTCCCAACTGACTTTCATAAAATGCACGTCTTTTTTTTGCAGACAATCCCCTTAATATTTTACTTCTTTTGTTACGATTATTAGTTGGAACTACCCCAGGTAGACTTATCGCCTGAGTATCGGGTCTTTCAGAATATGAGAAAACATGCAAATAAGAAATATCCAAATCATTTAAAAAAGAATAGGTTTCCAAAAATGCAGTATCGGTTTCACCGGGAAATCCTACAATCACATCACCTCCAACACAAGCTTGGGGCATGAAACTTTTAATTCTTGTCAGTCGATCCCTATACAAATCACTCAAATACCTCCTTTTCATTTTTTTTAAAACCTCGTCATTACCGCTTTGGAGGGGCAAATGGAAATGAGGGACAAACGCCCTACTTTGGGAAACAAAATCAATTACTTTATCTGTCAATAAATTGGGCTCAATAGAGGATATTCTGATTCTTTTCAAAGCCTCGATTTTGTCAAGGGCAACAATCAAGTCCAAAAAAGTATTTTCGTGTTTTTTATTGCCAAACTCCCCTTTACCGTAATCACCTATATTGACGCCAGTCAGAACAATTTCCTTAATCCCTCTCTTGGTAATTTCCAATGCCTGTTTGATGATATTTTCCAAAGAATCGCTTCTTGAAATTCCTCGTGCTTTTGGAATAGTACAATAGGTACATTTGTAATCACAGCCATCCTGTACTTTGAGAAATGCACGGGTGCGATCATTAAGTGAGTAGGAACTTTCATAGTAATTGGCTTCAACAATTTCGCAAGAGTGAACTGTTCCTAAATTTTTTTTGGTCAAATCTCCAAGATAGTCGATCAGTTTAAACTTTTCGGTAGCTCCCAAAACCAAATCAACGCCATCAATTTCTGCCAATGCCTGAGGCTGAAGCTGTGCATAACAACCTATAGCAGCAATAAATGCATCGGGATTTTGTTTTAAGGCTTTTCTAACGAGGCCTTTAAATTTTTTATCTGCATTGTCAGTTACTGAACAAGTATTGATCACATAAACCTCGGCTGGCGAATCAAAAGCAACATGCTGATAACGTTCTGAATCAAAATCTCTTGAAATAGTTGCTGTTTCTGATAAATTCAGCTTACAACCCAAAGTGTAAAAAGCTACCCTTGGTTTTGAAGATTTATAAATTAATTCCTTTGCATACCCCATCATCTAATTGGATTAAAAAAGTTGTATTTTGTCATAAATATACAATCTTTAGACTTGTCAATTCAACAACACTATTTACCCGCAATATACCGTCTGGGTATACTTTTACTCTTCATTAGCGAGATTGCTTGTTCAACAGGGCTGCAGGCAGATCGCTCACATTTGGTCTTTCGTTACAATGAGGATGGCAACATCACTTCATTAGATCCTGCTTTTTCAAGAAACTTAGAAAACATTTGGGCTACCACACATTTATTCAATGGGCTAGTTCAACTAAATGACAATTTGGAGGTTATTCCCGATGTTGCTGAACAATGGAATGTGTCGGCCGATGGTTTGGTATACGAGTTTAAAATCAGAGAGGATGTTTATTTTCACAAGCATCCTGGCTTTGGAAACAAGAAAACGCGGAGGGTAACTGCCTCAGATTTTGTTTACAGTCTAAAAAGGCTTTTAGATCCTCAACTGGCATCACCAGGAGGTTGGGTCCTTCAAAATGTAAAAAATATCGAAGCGAAAAATGATCGACAATTGACAATCACCCTAAAAAAACCTTTTCCTGCATTTTTAGGACTGCTTAGTATGCGGTATTGCTCTGTAATCCCTCATGAAATAGCTAATATAAAAGGGGTTGATTTTAGAAAAAACCCAATCGGAACAGGGCCATTTGCATTTAAAAATTGGGAAGAAAATGTGAAATTAGTTTTGAGAAAAAATCCACTTTATTTTGAGCGTGATGAAAAAGGGGAGGCCCTTCCCTACTTAGAAGCTGTCGCCATTACTTTTGTCCCCGATAAACAAGGTGAATTCATGCTTTTTCTCCAGGGAAAATTAGATTTGCTGAATTCATTAGACAATTCCTATAAAGATGAATTACTAACTCAGGAAGGCCAGCTATCTGAAAAATACCAAAAAAAAATAAGCCTCCAAAAAGGACCTTACCTGAACACGGAATACTTGGGTTTTTATTTGGACAGCCCTTCGACCATCATACAGTCGCCTGCTATCAGAGAAGCAATCAACATCGGTTTTGATCGAAAAAAAATGATGACTTATTTGAGAAATAATATTGGCTTTGAAGGAGACAAAGGTTTTATTCCAAAGGGCCTCCCTGGTCATCCCGAAAATCGACTTCTGGAATATCAACCCGAAAAGGCAGCAGCATTAGTCAAAAACTTCGAAAAACAAACAGGAAAAAAAGCTCTGATCACACTGGCCACAGATCCAAACTACGTCGACCTCTGTGAATACATACAAAGGGAATTACAAAAAATAGGGATTTCGATTAAAGTAGATGTGATGCCCCCGGCAACATTAAAAAAAGCACGCTCCCAAGGAAAATTGGAAATGTTTCGCTCCAATTGGATTGCAGATTATCCCGATGCAGAGAACTATCTTTCCCTTTTCTATTCCAAAAATTTAAGCCCATCTGGGCCTAATTATACTCATTTTAATAACGATACTTTTGATTCCTATTACCAAGATAGCTTTATGATNAATGATGCGGANAAAAGAAGTAAGCANTATAAAACTATGGACTCATTGGCCATGAGTANGCATCCTTTGGTTCCCCTTTTTTANGATCAAGTNGTGCGATTTACCCAAAAAGAAGTGGAAGGACTTACACTCAACCCNATCAATGTTTTAAAGCTTAAAAAAGTTTGGAAGNCAAAAAAACCNTTATAAATAACAGTTTTGANGNNNTTGAGGGAAATGGGATTTATTTTTTAAACTTTGAGTATTTGTTCTTAAACTTGTCAATTCGTCCTGCAGTATCAACTAATTTGGACTTGCCTGTGTAATAGGGGTGCGAGGTACGGGAAATTTCTAGCTTTACTAACGGATACTCAATACCATCGTGTTCGATTGTCTCTTTAGTTTCGACGGTTGACTTTGTTATAAATATGTCTTCATTGGACATATCTTTGAAAGCTACAAGTCTGTAATTTTCCGGATGAATTCCAGTTTTCATAACTATTTTGGTATTAATAGCACGCGAATTTAATGTTTTTAAATAAATTTACAAAAGTTCAAACTTTAAAATCCTAAGTTTCTAAATTAAAACAAATCATTAATGGAAAATCAAAAAATAACCACCGCAAAAACAGCCCTTAATTATGGCATCATTTTAGGAGGGATAAGTCTTGTATACAGTCTCATGCTTTTTTTCTTAGATATGCATTATCAAGGAGATACAACCACATCTCTTATCGGATATATTATTTTTATTATTATCGTTTTTTGGGCAATTAGGGATTTTAAAAAAAACAACAATGGTTACATAAGTTTGTCCGAGGCACTAAAAACAGGAGTCGGTACTTCACTTATTTCAGCAATAATACTCTGCATTTATACTATAATTCTAATCCAATATCTCGATCCTGAATTTTTAGACAAATCCATCGAGTATCAAAAACAAAAGTTACTTCAGGAAGATCCCGAGATCTCTATTGAGAACGTGAATAAAATGTTTGACATGCAAAAAGAGTTTTCAGGGCCATTCATAATTTCCGGATTCATCATCATTTTCAATCTATTTTTTGGTTTTATCATTTCATTGATTGTTGGACTGATCCTTAAAAAATCTCAGCCCGAATAGTACAAATTTCCTATTTTTGCGATGAAACCATACTTAAATGGATATTTCCATCGTCATTCCATTACTAAACGAAAGCGAGTCAATATTAACGCTTCACGATTGGATCATACGGTCACTTGAAAAGGAGAAAAACAACTACGAAATTATCTTTATTGACGATGGAAGTTCAGACCGCTCTTGGGAAGTAATTGTGGAATTATGTGGGAGAAATCCCAATACACATGGGATTCAGTTTTCAAAAAACTACGGAAAATCTCAGGCTTTGCACGCAGGTTTCAAAAAGGCTCAAGGGGATTTTGTAGTGACCATGGATGCAGACCTGCAGGATTCTCCTGAGGAGATACTTCCTATGATTAACAAAATGAAAGAAAAAGATCTTGACCTTATCTCTGGTTGGAAAAAAAAACGTTACGACTCTATACTGTTCAAAAACCTACCCTCAAAGCTCTTTAATTGGGCTGCAAGGAGGCTGTCCGGTGTCAAACTTCACGATTTTAACTGTGGTCTGAAAGTATACAAAATGGAAGTGATCAAAAACATACAAGTTTTTGGAGAAATGCACCGCTATATTCCGGTGATTGCCGCCCACGAGGGATTTGATAAAATAGATGAAAANACAGTAAAACACCAAGCCAGAAAATATGGAAAAACCAAGTTTGGTGCCGATCGGTTTCTCAATGGATTTTTGGACTTGATCACCTTGTGGTTTATCAACGGATTTGGAAAAAGACCCATGCATTTCTTTGGNTTTTGGGGAACTTTAATGCTAATCATGGGGTTTGGTTTTACCCTCTATCTGGGTATTGACAAATTATACCTCAACATGCAAAGTCGGTTAATTACCCAAAGACCAGANTTTTATATCGCTTTGACNACCATGATTCTGGGGGCTCAATTTTTTATCGCTGGATTTTTGGGNGAAATCTTAATCCGTCACAACAAGAATATTAAACGATATAACATCATCAATACAACCTATGAATGATGCANNAAGTGCCAAGATTGAGGANTGGTCNAANCCTCCCTTCGATNAAGAAACNAGANNACAGTTAAATTTGTTGAAACAAAATCCCGAACAACTAGATGATGCTTTTTATAAGGATTTGGAGTTCGGCACCGGAGGTATGCGAGGTATTATGGGAATTGGTACCAATAGAATAAATGCCTACACTTTGGGTAAAAGCACCCAAGGTCTTTGTAATTACCTTAAGAGTACTTTCTCGAAAATACGCATCAAAGTAGTGATTGCTTACGACTGCAGAAACAACAGTAAAAGTTTGGCCGTTAAAGTGGCGGAAATTTTTTCTGCCAATAACGTTAAGGTGTTTATTTTCTCAGATTTGAGAACGACCCCCGAGCTTTCTTTTGCTGTAAAACACTTAGAAGCGCATTGTGGAATCGTTTTAACGGCATCACACAATCCCCCCGAATACAATGGGTATAAAGTATACTGGAAAGACGGTGGACAAATTGTTCCTCCTCAAGACAATGAAATAATTGAACAAATCGATAACACCCGCTTTTCAGACATCCAATTCAATGCAAAAAGAGAATTGATAGAGTGGATAGATCAAAAGGTGGATCAAGCCTTTTTTGACAAGTCAGTTCAATTAGGTCAGTTTGAACAGAATGGACGTGAAAATTTTAAAATTGTATTTACCCCTTTACATGGCACATCCATAACTGCTGTTCCACAGGTGCTGGCCAAAGCAGGATATACTGATGTTCATTTGGTTGAGGCACAGTCCTCCCCTAATGGAAACTTCCCGACGGTAGAATCTCCCAATCCAGAAGAACCAGAGGCCCTTAAGATGGCATTGGATCTGGCTAATGGTATTGGGGCTGATATGGTTATTGGAACTGATCCTGATAGTGATCGATTGGGAATAGCCGTTAGAGATCATAAGAACAAATTCCGTCTCCTTAATGGAAATCAAACCATGGTGGTGATGACGTATTTTCTTTTGGAACAATGGAAAAAAAGCAAGCGTCTAGATGGCAGACAATTTGTGGCCTCGACCATAGTTTCTACTCCCATGATTCAAAAAATGGCTCAAGCTTATGGTATACAATACAGGGAAACCCTAACCGGATTTAAATGGATTGGTAAACTGATTGAAGATTTCCCATCGCTAGAATTTATCGGAGGTGGAGAAGAAAGCTTTGGTTATCTCGTGGGTGATGCTATTCGAGATAAAGATGCGGTTACTGCCACACTACTGGCCTGTGAAGTAGGTACTTATGCAAAAAACAACAACCAAAGTTTTTATGAAATCCTGATCGAATGTTACAGAAAGTTTGGTGCTTATAAAGAAAAACTCATCTCTTTCACTCAAAAAGGGAAAGAAGGAGCGGATAAAATCAAAGCCATGATGGAAGGGTATAGAAATAACCCTCCTAAAGAAATTAGCGGAATTAAGGTTTCTCAATCAGAAGACTACCTTAAAAGTGAACAGATTTTTATTTTAGAAAACCGCACGGAGAAAATCAATTTACCTAAAGCAGATGTTTTAATATTTTCACTGGAAGATCATTCGAAAATTGCTGTNAGACCCAGTGGAACNGAACCAAAAATCAAATTNTACTTCAGTGTAAATGATAAGCTTCACNAACACGANGATTGGGATANANTAGAATTTCAATTNGATCAAAAAATATCAACTCTCATNAAAGGAATAGGACTNTAAATGAATTTTTTTTTTAAAATACTTCGCTTCGGTTTAAACTACAAGCAATTTGCTTTCCTAAACATATTCTTCAATTTGCTCTATGCTATTTTTAGTGCATTAGCTTACGTATCGATGATTCCCATGATGCAAATTCTGTTTGGAACGACGCCCAAAACAGATTTACAACCAACCTATGAAGGAATTGGNCAAATNAAAAATTATTTGGAGGATTTTTTNAATTATAAAGTCACNCAGTACATGNATCAAGACAGTGGAAAGGCACTGATTTTTGTGATCGGTATAATCATTAGCCTTTTCTTCCTGAAAAACATCTTCAACTATCTAGCCATGTTTTTCATCACTTTTCTCAGGAATGGTGTATTAATGGATTTGCGAAATGAGTTGTATCAAAAGACCACAACTTTACCCTTGTATTTTTTCTCTGAGAAGAAGAAAGGAGATTTAATGGCCCGAATCTCTTCTGATGTTTTGGAGCTTCAGCACTCCTTTTTATCCATTTTAGAGTTGATCATCAGAGACCCACTTACTATTCTTTTTTCTTTAATCGTAATGTTCAGTTTCAGTGTTAAACTGACCCTTTTTGTTCTGATTTTTATCCCTGTTTCTGGAAGTATAATATCCCAAATCGGCAAATCTTTAAAGCGAGAATCGGATCGTGTCCAAAAAGAACAGGGTGAATTTTTATCCATCTTAGAGGAAACCTTTGGAGGAATTAAAATCATTAAAGCCTTTGGTGCAGAAAATACATTTGTTAAAAAATTCAGACAGTCCACAAACCGATTTTTTGAATTTTCTAACAAACTTTTGAATCGACAAAACCTTGCATCGCCCGTCAGTGAGTTTTTGGGAATCGTTGTTATCAGTATTCTTTTATGGTACGGAGGAAAAATGGTCTTGGCCGACCAAACCCTTAACGGTGCAATCTTTATTTCATATTTGGGGTTGGCATATAATATTTTGACCCCAGCAAAAGGAATCAGTAAGGCCTTCTACAGCATCAAAAAAGGAGATGCTGCAGCACAGCGTATTCTTGAAATTCTGGAGGCAAAAGATAATATGGAGGATGTGAAAGAGGCAGTTGATATTAAATCATTGGAAAAGGGAATTAAATTTGATAAGATTTCCTTTTCTTACAATAATACCTCTGTATTAGAAAATTTTTCACTTGAAATAAAAAAAGGACAAACCGTTGCATTAGTTGGGCCTTCAGGAAGTGGAAAAACAACTTTGGCTAATTTGCTCAATCGTTTTTATGATGTTGACAAAGGGAGTTTGACATTGGATGGAATACCTATAAACAAAGTAAAGAAAAAATCCCTTTATAAGCTTACAGGAATGGTTACACAAGACTCTATTTTATTTAATGAAAGTATTAGAAATAATATTGCATTAGGAAACAGAAATGCTACACTTACCCAAATTAAGGAGGCTGCAAAAGTTGCTAATGCATCTGAGTTTATAGAAAAATTGGAAAAGGGTTATGACAGTATTATCGGCGAAGGGGGCAACAAACTATCTGGAGGGCAAAAACAAAGATTATCAATAGCTAGAGCGATTCTTCAAGATCCTGAAATTTTAATACTTGATGAGGCAACCTCGGCTTTAGATACTAATTCTGAGAAGATGGTACAAGCGGCATTGGAAAACTTGATGAAAAATAGAACCTCATTGGTAATTGCTCACCGACTATCAACAATCCAAAATGCTGATTTGATTGTAGTACTAAATCAAGGTAAAATTATAGAAACCGGAACTCACAAAGAGCTTTTAGCTAAAAAGTCTATTTACGAGAACCTGGTGAGTTTGCAAACTTTGTAGTCTTGAATTAAAATATTTTAAGAAAAAATGATCAAAATTTAAAAGACTTTGGAACACTGGAATTTAATTATTTGGGGGGTGTCACCATTTAGAGTCAGATGGTTGGTCTAAAATTAAAGCTTTGGATCATCATGCAATATAAAATGAATAAGAACGAATAAAATCCCCAGTCGATAAATTTTCAGCCAATCTAATTATTAAAACAGATAATGCAGAGTATCTTATCAAGCATACTAGGGTTTACAAATAAAACAAAAGTGAATTTTAAAACTAGTGATATCGGTTTAGATTTGAACTAATCATGAAATTACATCGAAACATTGCCTTGGGCATTGTCTCTGGATTGGAGAAAACACTAGTCGAAAAACACCAAGCGGCTGAAGTGATCAAAAGGCTATTTAAAAGTAATTTGAGATGGGGATCTAGAGACCGCAGAACCATTGCTCAAGCTTTCTACGATATCATTCGTCAAAAAAGATTGTTTCATGCCCTTTGCGGATCAGAGAGTGAAGACCTCAATCTTTGGTATCTTCTTGGGTGTTGGATCGTACTCAATGATTTACAACTACCCGAATGGATAGAGTTTAACAAAATTAATGTTCAAGAAATTAGGAGCAAAGCTTTGGTTTTGGTTCAAGACAGAAGATACAAGTACTCTATTCCCGATTGGTTAGATCAAATGGGAGTGAAAGCCTTTGGAGAAAAAACATGGGAAAAAGAAATCGCATCACTTAATATTCCTGCTAATTTGATTGTCAGAGTTAATACTCAAGTAACCACAGTGAAAAAATTAAAGTATTTNCTGGAAAAAAAATATAATATCATCACGCATCTTGTCCNAGACTATCCTCATGCCTTAGTTTTTGAAAAAAAACAATCTCTTNNGAGCATTAANGAATATCGAAAAGGTTGGTTTGAAGTTCAAGATGCCAATTCTCAGAAAATCAGTCCTTGGTTAGAGGCTGAATCGGGAAAATATTACATTGATGCATGTGCTGGTGCTGGAGGAAAAAGCTTGCACCTGGCTAATCTTACAAAAGATTCTGCCAAAATTGTAGCCCTAGACATTAATCCTGCCAAACTGAACGAACTGCGAAAAAGGTGTTACCGAAACAAAATTCAATCTGTTAGGACAGTAGATGTTAAGGATAATAAAATTTTACAAACCTTAGGGCCTGATATCGATGGTGTTTTGATTGATGCGCCTTGCAGTGGTTTGGGAGTGTTAAAAAGAAATCCCGATGCCAAATGGAATATGAGTCCTGAGCAATTGACTGAAATACTAAAAACTCAAGAAAAAATCCTAGAAACCTATGCCCCGCTTGTCAAAAAAGGGGGGAAATTAGTTTATGCCACTTGTTCTATTTTGCCAGAAGAAAACAAACTTCAAGTTGAAAAATTCCTCAACAGCAAGCTAGGATCCAAATTTGAATTGGAAAAAGAACATACTTATTTTTCTCATTTAACAGGTTTCGATGGTTTTTACTGTGCTCGATTGATAAAAAAATGTGAATAAAATGCTGAAAAGTTATTGGCTCAATTTCCGATTTAGTAAGGACAGAATCACTGGAAAAAATTATTTTTGAAATAGCAAAAATCAATTAATGATTTACTTTTTTGGTAATCCCGACCTGACCCTATACGCAATTCATACTTCAAAAACCCTTGATACTTACAGCCAAGAAAAATTGGTTTGGCTTTTCGGTAACCAACCGCTAATTAATAAAAAAAAAATAGAGGGTAATTTTGTTGGGCCTCGGGCTACGATGATTACTCCATGGAGTACCAATGCAGTCGAAATCACTCAAAATATGGATATTGATGGTATCTCCAGAATAGAGATGTTTGTTGTGAAAAATTCTGAAGAGGAATTTGATCCCATGCTTCATGAGGTTTATGAAGGGCTAGATCAAACCATATTTGAAATACATATTGCCCCTGAGCCAATAAAAAAAATTACTGACATTGAAGCCTACAATCAAACGGAGGGTCTGGCGTTGAACAAAGATGAAGTTGCTTATTTAGAGGGTTTATCAAAGCGTCTGGGACGTTCTTTAACCGATTCAGAGGTATTCGGTTTTTCTCAGGTAAATTCAGAGCATTGTCGACATAAAATTTTTAACGGGTGTTTTGTAATCGATGGATTGGAAAAAAAGGAAAGCTTGTTTGAAATGATCAAAAAGACCTCAAAAACAAATCCCAATAATATAGTATCGGCATATAAAGACAATGTTGCTTTTTTATTTGGGCCCGAAATAGAGCAGTTTGCTCCTAAAGATGGGTCAGTTTCAAGCATATACGAAACCAACCCCATCAAAAGTGTGATATCACTTAAGGCAGAAACCCACAATTTTCCAACAACAGTCGAGCCTTTTAATGGAGCTGCTACCGGTTCTGGTGGAGAAATCCGGGACCGACTTGCAGGTGGTCAGGGGTCTTTGCCATTGGCAGGAACAGCCGTTTATATGACTCCCTACTCCAGAGTCACCAGAGATCGAAAATGGGAAGAAGGTTTCCCAAGCAGAAAATGGCTGTATCAAAGCCCCGTGGACTTACTGATCAAAGCTTCTAATGGAGCCTCAGATTTCGGAAATAAATTTGGGCAACCTCTTATCTCAGGTTCTGTTTTAACCTTTGAACACCGAGAAAAAAATCAATGTTGGGGATACGATAAGGTAATAATGATGGCAGGAGGTGTTGGTTATGGTAATATAGAACAAGCACAGAAAAAGACACCCTCCAGAGGGGATATTATTGTGATCTTAGGTGGAGACAACTACAGGATTGGAATGGGAGGCGCTGCAGTTTCCTCAGCAAATACAGGCGCGTTCAGTAATGAAATTGAACTCAACGCTGTGCAAAGATCAAACCCTGAGATGCAAAAAAGAGTTGCGAATGCTATAAGAGCTCTTGTAG
>NZAX01000056.1 GCA_002687665.1 Flavobacteriaceae bacterium | reverse complement strand
AACTTCCTCGGCAATATCATCAGCATTCCTACCCTCCAACATTTGATCAAAAACTTGAATCTTTCCGATTTCGGGTACTAAAATTTTATAGTCTCGGTAACGAATAAAATATTTCCAACGGTTTTCCTCGGGGATGTGTTTTTTTAATTTATTAATTATTTCAATGCTTGATGGTAAGTCTGCAATATTTTTAAATTGATGGTAATCATTAGCTAAGTCATATAACTCAAAACTACCATCATAGTATGAAATCAATTGCCAATTTGGAGTAGATACGGTATGGGAGCCAATCGAAAAGGTGGTGATCGTAAACCCTTCCCAGTCCTCTACCTTTTGGTCCAGGATAGGCATCAGGCTCCTTCCCTCCCACTGATTTTGGTGGGGAATACCGGCTATATCAGCCATAGTCGGTGCCAAATCCAGAAGGTTGACCATATGATTAACTTTTTTAGACTTTTTATATCTTGGATTACCATGAGGCGGAACAATTAAAAAAGGAACCCTTGTACTTCTGAACCAACCTGTCGCTTTACCCCAATGCTGTTTTTCACCAAGATGCCAGCCATGATCAGACCATAGTACTATCCAAGTTTTTTCAATTAAATTTCTATCATCCAATGCTTTGACTAAATCTCCAATAAGGTCATCCACAAATGAAACAGAAGCCAAGTAAGAGGCTACAGCGTTTTCCCATTGCCCAAATTTTATTACCGATTCATGTCGGCCTGATGTTTGAGGATATAAAGCTAATTGCTTTGCGCGATGGGGTAGGTCTTCCAAATCTTCCTTTGGTACATCAGGTAAGCGAATACTTTTTAATGGATATAAATCGTGGAATCGTTTAGGATTAAATAGGGGTTGGTGGGGGCGCTCAAATCCTACGGTTAATAAAAAGGGTTCATCTCCGATTTGATCGATTTTTTCGATAGCCCAATCTACACTTTTCCGATCAGAAAAAAGACTGTCTGGCAAATCAACCGCACCCCAATCAAAGGTATGGGCTTTATTCCAATAGCGATCTGCGGGGATACCATTAAGTGGAAGTTTAAAAGTTTTACCTAATTTATTTACTATGTGAAAAGGGTTTTGTTTACTGTTCTGCAAATCAGAGGAAGTAAAAGGTGCTGCTGATCCTCTTTTTCCTCCATATTCATCAAAGGCGGTTTTTGGAACATTAGAGGTTCCTCCATGGAATAATTTACCCACTCCAAAAACTTTATAATTATTTTTTCTAAAATGCTCTGGTAAAGAAATTACTTCTGGTAAATCCCTGCTGAATTTTATATTATTATCGTAAATACCCGAGGTGACAGGTTGCATGCCAGTAAGAATTGCCGTTCTCGAGGGGCCACAAACGGGAGCAGGGCAATGAGCATTTATAAAGGAATAGCCCCTTGCAGCCAATTGATCCATATTAGGGGTAATAGCTTGTTGATGCCCCAAAAATCCGACCCAATCATTGAGATCATCAATAGAAATAAAAATAATATTGGGGTTTTGTTCCGCTTTTGTAAGTAGTCGATCACAGGATAAAATTCCCAGTATTAAAAAAGAAAAAAAAATTCCAACTATTTTCACCCTAATTATTTTTACCTCTTACAAAGGAACTTTCTGGAAGCGATGGAAAGTTTGCCAGCTCAGATGCCAATTTTGCTTTTATGATTTTTTGATCTTCATTCAAATCCTTATCCTGTAAAGGGCGGGTTTCTAGGATGTCATTTTCCATATCGAAAAATTTTCCGTCCTTGTAGAGTTTATATCTCGTATTCTGAGAATATACATTCCTAAAGCGAGTAACACTGGGAGACCACATGGGATCATAGTAGGTGGTTATAGTTTCTCGATCAAGAGGATTTTTTCCACTTAAGATTCCCATCATGCTCGCTCCATCGGTTTGATGATTAACACCTAATATTTCACAGAAAGTAGCATAGAAATCACTAAAGTTAATTAACCCGCCATGGCTTTTGGAGGTTTTAATTTGATTGGGCCAATAGGCAACCATGGGAACGTGATTACCATGTGTTATGGTATTTCCCTTGGCACCTCTGACCGGACCTTTTTTGGTTTGAGAAACTAGTGTGTTTTTAGTACCATTATCTCCAACAAAAATGATCAGGGTGTTGTTTGCTATACCTTCCTCCTTAAGGGTATCAACTATTTTACCTACGATTTTATCCATGTAGGAAACCATATCGATAAAAAAACGATTGTCTTGTTTTGATCGTGTATCAAGCGATTGCCATTCGGGTGAATCCGGAGTAGGTACGAATGGACTGTGTACCAAGAGCATGGGATAATAAATAAAAAATGCTTGACTTTTGTTCCTTTTAATAAAATCGACAGCATAATCGGAAACAATATCAGGCCCATAGGCATTTTCATCCCTGGGTAAAACTTTTCCGTTTTGCTCGATCAAAGGATTGGCAAAACGCTCTCCAAACTCTTTAACTTTAGTTAATTGCCATAAACTGTATTCGTCAAAACCAAAGTGATAAGGTCTGGTGTTGTCGTCGTGTCCCTCCAATTGATGTTTAATACCATTGAGTTGCCATTTGCCCACGACAGCAGTTTTNTANCCATTTTCTTTAAANAGGTTCCCGAAGGTTTTTTCTTTNGGGTTGAGNTATGTAAAATAATCGTAGTTCCTGAAATTATACTTTCCCGTCATGATCTTNACTCTGGAGGGNGTGCATAAAGGTTGTGATATNGCNTTGGTAAAATTAATNCCNTTNAGNGCCAANGAATCCAAAACCGGNGTTTTGTATGANGTGCTCCCATTTATNCTCAAACACTCAAAACCAATGTCATCAGCCATGATCAAAATAACATTAGGTTTTGANGTGTCTATTTGTTGCGTTTGACAAGNNATCAGCATTGAGCAAATGAATACGATGATTAAAGCAGATATGTGATAAAAATTTCTCATTCCTTGATTTATATTTTTAGTTCTATTTTATTTCCCGCAGATTTATAAATGGCATTGATAAGAGCCACGGACTTTTTGGCTTCGTCAATATTCACCTTAGGAGTATGGCTGTGGCTTATCGCATCTATCATATCCTGTATGGCAGCGATATGAAATTGATCGGTAATGGCCATTGGATCCGAAGCACCGGAACCGGGATTATCATCAGACAGGTTTAAAGCTTGATCGATGGTCTTAACAGAAGAGGAAATAATTTTCCCACCCCTAAAAACAATATTGCCTAAAGTACCATAAATGGAGATTGATTCAGGCTCACCAGGAAATAGTGCCGTGCCTCCGGAGATCGTTCCCAACGCACCATTCTTGAACCTTAGGGCAGCTACTGCCACATCTTCTCCTTCGATCCGGTGATTCAAAGTATCGATAAATCCACTGATCACACTTACCTCACCCATCAGGTTGAGCATTAAATCAATAGTATGAATACCTTGATTGATTAAGGCAGCACCTCCATCCAAAGCCTTTGTTCCTCGCCACGAACCTTCGTAATAAATCGGGGGACGATACCAGTTAATGCTGGTTTGGCATAACAAAATTTTGCCTAAACTGCCCGTTTCAACATATGTTTTGAGTTTTTTGTACTCCGGATTTTCACGATTTTGAAATACACACCCCAGTAGCACTCCAAAGGATTTTACCACCATTTCTATCTGTTCGATTTTTTCCACAGTCGTTTCCAAGGGTTTTTCACAAAGAATATGTTTTCCTGCCTTTGCAATTTTGGAAATGGTAGTTCCGTGTAAACCACTTTCGTTACAAACACAAATGACATCAATCTCGGGATGAGAAAGTAATTTTTCCATTTCCCAAAAAACAGGACATTTGTAATTCTTTGCCACTTGATTGGCTCTGGATTGGGATTTGCTAAGCACCCCAAATAGAATGGCATTGGGTATTTTTTCAATACAGTCGGCATGAAATTTTGCAATATTCCCCGTTCCTATGATCCCAAATCCAACCTTTTTTTTCACGTAATTTATTTTATCAGTCAGACATACTGGCAGGAAGTAATTCCTCAGCCGTTGCCCAATCATAATTGGGCTCCTCCCCTAAAACATACTCCAAGGTACCACCTTTGACCAAATCCTTGTGATGAAACCAAGATTTATTGAGGGTGCTTCCATTGAGTTTTACACTTTGAATATACTTATTTTTGGTGCTGTTTTCTTTGACCTTAATGGTAAAGTGGTCTCCGGAGTAATAATCTTTATCCAAATGGATAATTATCTTATCGAATACGGGACTGGATAGGTCATAAGAAGGGTCTATGTCTGCTCCACCTTTCATCTCAAAAAGCCCTATTTTCATCAACACTGAAAGTGCCCCCATCAAGCCTTGATCCTCATCACCGCTGTATCCGTGTTGAGGGTCATTATCACTGTAAACATATTGTATCACCTCTCTTATCCATTTTTGTGTGAGCCAAGGTTGACCAAAATAATTAAAAATATATCCGGTTTGCATAGATGGTTGATTTCCATAATTGATAAATGCTCTTCTGCGATAGCTGGCTACATATCTATCTCCCCTGTGGTTGTGGGTAACAAACCCGTGCTGTTTTGCGATCAAAAAAGATTGATTTAATCGCCTTGCGGCAATTTCCCTTCCCCCCATAAGATCCGCCAGTCCGGCCAAGTCATGAGGGACAAACCAGGTTGCAGCAGCAGCAGTGGCTTCCACAAAACCGGAGCCTAAAGGATCTTTATAATCATTCTCGTATACCAAGGGATCAAATGGTTCGATCCAATTACCATCTAATGTCCTTGCCCGCATCCACCCTGAAGATGAATCATAAATATTTCGGTAGTTTGAGGCTCTTTTTTGGAGCATTTTATGGTCACTCATTTTGTTTAGAGCTTTTGCCATTTGGGCCAAAGTCCAGTCCTGATAGGCGTATTCTATAGTTACTCCAGGACCACATTGGTGATAACCATATTGTTTATCATAGAGTGGAAACGGTACATAGCCCCTATCGATATAATATTCTATTCCACCCCCTTTATTGGTATTATGTTCGTAACCTACTTTACTCATTATCCCACCGGGTAATGCATTCTTAAGCATTCCTTCGTATGCTTTTTCGATATCAAAACCTCTGATACCTTTCATGTAAGCACTTACAATAAACGGAGTAGTGGAAGCTCCGGTCATGACATAGGTATAATTTCCTCCCGAGGGGCCTCTGGGGATCAAACCTCCATCATCGTACATCATCAACATGGAATTGATAAATTCCTCACTGATCCGAGGATATACTAGATGCCAAAGGGTATTAAGGGTCCATTGTGCACCCCAAAAAGAGTCGGAATTATAGTGGTTGAATTTGGGCTTACCGTTTTGATCTAAGGGAATTTGACCAATTCGTTGTTTATCTCCGGTCATGTCACTGTATTTTCCATTGACATCACTGATGATCCTTCGACCTTGTAATGCATGCCATAGATCGGTGTAAAATCGGATTTGTTGGTCCTTGGTGTTTCCTTTGATTTCAATTCTACTGAGGTAATCATTCCATTGATTTTTTGAATCTCGAACCACAGCGTCAAAATCCCAATGCTTTAATTCCGTTTGGAGATTGAGTTCGGCTTGTTCCATACTTACATATGAGATACCAACTTTCATCATGATTTGATCTCCTTCTTTGGTCTTAAAAAGCGGATATACGCCTCCATTCTTCCCTTCAAATTTTTTTACTTTCCCTAATAACTTTTGATCCTGAAAGGCATACAAATCTTCAAAAGGCCGATCAAAATGAAGGCTGAAAAAGACTTTGGTGTCTTTGGGTCTCCTGACTGTTTTTTCCATAACAGCATAACCTTGTAGTTTTTTATTGGATACTTTTTTTACAAACCCACTTGCTGTACCACTGGGCCCCAATTGGGTGGATAAATCAAGTATAATAGCACTTTGATCGGATTGGGGAAAAGTATAGCGGTGAAAGCCTACACGCACTGTTGAGGTCAATTCAGCTTTGATGTTGTAATCGTCCAAAACAACGGCATGATAACCTGCTTCTACTGTTTCTCTGTCGTGAGAATAAGCAGAACCATAGGCTTTGGGTCCTCTATGGGCTTTAATTTCGCCGGTAGTCGGTAGAACGGGGATACCAGACAATTGCCAAGCGTGAATATGACTGAAAAAATTAATTGTTTTTTGGTTATAGCGATAACCCGATTCCCAGGCACCGGCGGTTCCCATGTCGGGGCTTAAATTGACCATTCCAAATGGACGGGTAGCGGACGAAAAAAAGAACCATCTGGAATTGGCAGAGTCGACAAGTGGATTGACTAGATCAACAGGGCGTTGGCCGTAAACCAATGTTCCCACAAATAGAATAAGAAGTTGTAGTTTTTTCATTTTAAATTTTTAGATATGCGTCAGCAAGTGAAATTAATTTTTTTTCATTGACTTTTAGCCCAAAACCCGGTTTAAAATCCACCTCTACCTTGCCTTCCTCATTAAGGGAAGTTGCTTTTTGTTCAATACATTTTAAGAAAGAATCTTGTTCCTGTGGTTTTTCCATAGCTTCTACCCATGAGGCTTGGTTACCAACGGCTATTTGTTGCCAAAATGTACAAGCTGCACCAATCAGACTGGAGTCTCCAATCATTATTCCTTTATTGGAAGCCCTTATTACCTTAGAAATTTCATTGATCTCAGTAAAAGTCCCCATACAATTCGGATGAAGATTGAAATAATTCCCCATGCGATCATCGAAATAGTTGATACTTTTGGAAGCAGGTCGCATGATTTTATCGGGTATAATTGACAATTTACCGACATTAGCTTGTAAATAGATCAAATCTTCTTTACTCAGATTGGAGGGGTCTTCTACCGCATCCATCCCGGCCTCGTTGAGGGCAATCATGATTTCTGATAATTTCTGTAAGTCCTTGACATGCTTGTAGCCTTGGTTAGGGTCTCCCACGATAAAAGAATCCGGCCCTAAAAATTTTCGCAAGGCACTGATATTCTTTTTATCCAATTCAAAATCCCCAAACATTTTGATTTTGACATAACGATGCATGTTTTGATCTACAGCGATCTGTGCTTGTTTGACCACCATTGTTTCCTCCTTTTCCAAAATACAGAAAATCCCGGGCACAGGAGCTTCTCCCGTTAAACCCCATATTTTGACTGTGGGTTTATTTTCAATCTTACCCATTAGATCATAAAGGGTCATCAATAAACCTTCTGTGACTATGGGCTTCCAATTACCCGCTAGAAATTGGTTTCTAACCTCTTCAATGGCTTCCCCCAGCATCATCCCTTTTAGTTTTTTAAACTGCCCAGACCAGGCAGACATATCAAAATCAGGCTGATTGCTGGAAACTTTTGTCTCTCCCCAGCCAATGTGATTTCCCCCTTTTATATTGATCATGATGTGCTGTCTGTTCTTCCATACACCATAACTGAAATTTCGCTCCTTGGTTACGTTGATTAAGAATAAATTGATCTCATCAATCTTTACTTCCTTAGTGGACGTAAAAGATGAACAAGAAATAAGATTTGGCGAGATAAGCATTGGCAGTGCTATTCCGGATCGCTTTATAAATTTTCTTCTCGAATGGTTCATAAGTAAAAGTTGTATTTAAGTTTCTGTTTGTTTAGTTTCGGCATTGGCTTCATCCAAAAAACGGGTCAAAGCATCATTTAATTTCTCCACCAATTCAGGCATTTCTAGAGAAAGATCATTTTTTTCTTCAATGTCTTTGGAAAGGTCAAAAAGTTCAAATTTGTTATAGCGCCAGTCTTTAACAAGTTTATAATTTCCCCATCGAATAGCAGAGATGGGTTTTCTGTTTGCCGCTTGGTGGAAGATCAGAAATGGGCTGTTACGCTCGACTGTTCCAAATCCACCATTGTGGATGATCGATTGCAGATTACCTCCATCGAGAATACGAGGCAATGGATCTTCATAACCTGCCAATCTGGCTAAAGTAGGCAGTATATCCAGACCGGTTACAGGAACATCTGTATGCGTATTTTGGGATACTCCAGGCCCTGAAAATATAAATGGAACCCTAAGTCCTCCCTCATACATTGAACCCTTCCCTCCTCTAAGAGGAAAGTTTCTCGCTACTTGCTGCTCAGGCCCAATTGGGATTGAAGTTCTTCCTCCATTATCTGATAAAAAAATAATATAAGTGTTCTCTGCTATTCCAAGTGATTCAACCTTATCGAGTATCATTCCAATTCCCTTATCCATGTCCTCAGTCATAGCGGCAAACTCAGGAACAAAATGTTTTTTTCCTTTATCTAGCATACTATACTTTTTGAATTTTTTTTGACTGTAAGTAATCGCTAAATGGACAGCATAATGGGAGATTTGAATGAAAAAGGGTTTGTTTTTATTGGTTTGCTCCTCTATGAAATCATTCGATCTTTGGGTGAGAGAAAAAATCAGTTTGGGGTCATCATAGGGTTTTGGCCAAGCTTCACCCATTTTAAAGGGGGAATCTAGACCGTTCTTATTGATCGTGTTTTTTCCTCCTCCAGTATTGTTGCTGGTGAGCCCATCACTGTAATCGTATCCCATTTCCTCGGGGGTAAAATTGTCATATCTTGCATCCCACTTTCCAAAGTGTGCGGTTACATAATTGGGATCTGCCATTTTAAGTATTTTGGGAATTGTCAATTGTTTTCTGAAAGCCTTGGTCCAATTTTCTCTGTCTTTTTGATATTCATGTTTGGCAGGAGTCAATCCTGTNAATATGCTTTTCCTNGTGGGNGAGCAAAATGGTGCAGGAGCATANCCATGAGTCATTCTCATCCCACTTTCAGCNAGTCGCTTCATATTAGGGGTTTGATAANAATCACTTTTGGAGCGCGNGTCTTTNGGATCCGCNAAAAAAGAGGTACCTACCCAGCTTTGATCATCTGNGAGNATTANNATNAAATTTGGTTTNTTNGGGTTTTGAGCATTACAAACAGAAAGACAACTAAATAATAGTATTAGANAAATTNTAAAAGGATAGGTTTNTGAAAAAATGAGTTTCATCNATTNAAATGTATACNTAATTTNCGTGTGCGAACACATTAGCAAATTTAANTTTTTTAATGATTTTTAATNNATTTTTGAGGNGGATTGTTTTAATGNTTAATCAGCATTANNACNAGGATTTTTTGATGTNATTTTTCATAAAATNAATCCTATAATTATATCATTNAAAAANCAANAGAAAAATTAACGATCTAAAACAGCATTGTATACATGTTTCTCGAAAATCTCTTTCCTGGAATAGTCCCATCCTTTCATTTGAGTCATAAGGATCATCACCAAATTTTCCTTAGGATCAATTCTAAAGTAGGGACCCCATGAACCATGCCAACCATAACTTCCCTGACTTCCAGGAAATGGGTGGGCAGCTATATTTTTTATTACACTGAAAGTCATTCCAAAACCAATTGCCTTATTGGGCTTGTGGTTATCATCATTTGGTTTATGATTTCTTATTCCGTTTAGTTGATCTTTGGTCATCAATTCGACGGTATGTTTTTCCAATATTTTCTGACCTTTATAGGTTCCCTTGTTAAGGAGCATCATACAGAACTTTGACAGATCCTCAATGGTTGATGCCAATCCTCCAGAAGGATTACAAAAAGTAACTTTTTGGGTATAGGTTGAATTTTTGGGGTGATCTAATAGGCTATACTCTCCTGGTTTATCTAAAAAATATCCGGTGGTAAAACGATACTGTTTCTCTTTTGGAATTTCAAAAAAAGTATCTTGCATCTGCAAAGGATCAAAAACTTCTATTTTTAAAAATTCATCAATTTTTTTTCCTGTCAGTTTTTCAATAAGATAAGCCCCTATGTTGACTGATGGTCCGTATATCCAAAAGGTTCCTGGTTCTTCAGCAAGTGGAATTTTACTCATCCGCTTTACTTCTGTCTCCAAGTCGTAGGAGCGGTTGGTTTTTAATACATCAAATTGCTCTCTCAACGCGGGGTATGTTTTTCCAATACCAGTGGTATGTCTTAGAACATCGATAACGCGAATAGGGTTTGAAGCGGGTTTGAGAGTACCATCTACTTGGTATACCATTGGGTTTTTATATTCTAAAATGTATCGACCAATGGGATCCTCTAAATCGAAATATCCTTTTTCATAAAGCTTCATAATAGCAACTGCAACAATGCATTTAGTAATTGAAGCAATTCTAAAAATACTGTTTTTTTCAATTGGTTTTTTTTCCTCGATATTATCATAACCAAACATATCGTAATGAATAATTTTCCCTTTTTTAATAACCATTGTTTGAAAACCTATCAACTCTTTATCCTCAACGAATTTTCGCATTCTTTTATCGAGTTGATCAAAATTATACTGTGCATAAGTTGACAAGGCAAAAAAAGTGAAAAAGAAAAACAATCTAATTGTATGAATCAAGGGTAGAAATATTATATTATTAAACATTAATTTAATAAAAAAACCCGGCTTCGAACTAAATCAAAGCCGGGTTTTTTGGTTATAAAGTTTTTATTTAATAACCTGGGTTTTGAGCGACATCATTTGTAGCTAGATCAAGTTCAGATAATGGAATTGGTCTTAAATAATGATGTTCTTTTATGTAGTTAAGTGCTCCAATCCAAGGATTAAATGCCTTACTTCTACTTATTAAAGTACCAGTTCTTTTTAAATCATACCATCTTAGCCCCTCTCCCATAAACTCACGAGCTCTTTCATCCATAATCATTTCAATAGTGACGTCACCTGAAGCTCTATAGCTCTTGGTAGCCAATGAACTTAGATCATTTGGGTTAGCAGCCATATCGGCATCAGCAGTAGATCCACCAACTGCTCGGTTAACAACTGCATTGTAGTAATCAGAAGCCGAACCAATAGATCCATTACTAGCTCCTTTAACGATTGCCTCAGCAGCAATTAAATAGGCTTCGGATGACCTCATAAGGGGTTGGTCAAACTGTCCGAAACCATTTCCATAATCGATACCTGGCTCCCAAAACTTCCACATCATTGGATGTTTGCTGTTGTTGTGATAATTAGATTCATCTATTTTTCCGATCTGATCAACATTAATCACAGCATAATCCATATTTCCTCCTACATCCTTTCCTCTTTCTGCTAGAGTAGTTGCTGGATTGTTCCAATCTCTATACTCGACAACTACATCCCCTGATTTAATATCAATTGCAGCGACACCATCTGCAGGAACAAAACCAGGATTATCAACAACAGCATAAACTTTTTCAACAAAATTTAAATGATATCTAGTATCTGTTTCCGGATCAAAAAGTCTCCAAACACCAGGGACAGTACTATGTCTACCTAATTGTCTGTTATAGTCAGATGTTCTTCCTGGACTACCAGGAGACTCATCATGAGATCCTCCAAAAATACTATGTGAATTATTACCCCAATCCCCATTCAATTCGGACCCAACTCCTTCAGAGACTTCCTGAATACTAGTAAGTGGACTATTGGAATATTGAACAGAAAATATTGTTTCACTGTTTCTGTAATTTTGATCACCGGGACCATGAGTTTGATTTGTCACATCCTCATTTTTCTTCGGAAAAAGATCTTTATAATTAGCAACCATTGGGTGAGCTGCAATTACTTTATCAGCATACTCTCTTGCAGATGTGAAATCAGCAGCTGAACCTCCCAATGAACTTCCAAAATTCCAACCTCTGGTTAAATAAACTCTTGCGAGGAGATGTTGAGCTGCCCCTTTATTTGCCCTACCATAATCAGATGCAGACGCAGGTAAAACTGCTTCAGCTTCCGTCAAATCAGTAATTATTTGTGCGTAGACTTGCGCAGAAGGAACTCTAATAACCTCTTTATTGGCTGAGGTAGTTTCCTCTAACGGTACTGGAATATCACCAAATTGCTGAACAAGTGAAAACAAGCAATATGCTCTAATAAACTTTGCTTCTCCAACTCTAACATCACGAGTAGCTGCATATGAACCCACGTTTTCAATCGATGCAGCTCTTGACAAAAGAGTATTTGCACGATTTATTGCTTTGTAATGATATACCCAAAAGTCTTGAACTTCACCTACACCAGCGGTGAATTCAGGTCCATAAGTATCAATATTAACATTGAGTTCAGTACCAACATTTCTAAAACCACCACTAGCTGAAAAAACATCAGTTCCATTTAAAGTTAGTGCTCTAAGTTGAGTTATGGGTCTTAAAAGTGGATAAATTGACTTACTTAAATCTTCAAAACCTGAAGGAGTAGAAAAATAAGCTCCAGCAGTTTGATTTGAAATACTTACCTCTTTAAGTAAAGCCTCAGGCTCACAGCTCATTGCAAACAATAAAGAGAAAGCGATTAAAATTTTATTTAATGTTTTCATTTCTATTTTTATTTCTTTAAAAATTTTCATTGTATCGCTGATTTAGAATTAAAAATTAATGTTAACCCCAAACAACACTGTAAGAGCAGGGAGATCATCATCATTTCCTCCTGAATTATATTCAGGATCAAAGGAAAGGAAGTCGCTAAATATAAATGGATTTTGCAATTGACCGTAAAATCTAAATCTAGAAACCCCAAGTTCACTCAAAATATCGTTAGGTAAACTATATCCCATTGTAATATCAGATATTCTTACAAAATCTGCTAATTGGTAACTCAATCCAACTCTAGAAGTACCTCCCTTTCTCTCATTTTTACTATTTAGCCCAGGTCCTGTTACTGGATTATAGTATGTATTACTTGGGTTATCAGGAGTCCAATAATCAAGGTCTGCAGACCTATTGTAGCGATCGCTAGCAATATCTCCGTAAGTACCATTCAAAAATGCATTTGAATACATTTGACCTCTCCTAGTATATACAAAAAAGGACATGTCCCAATTTTTGTAATTGAACTGATTTCTCAAACCAGCGGTCCAATCTGGTGTGCCTTTTCCGACTATCATTCTATCATCAGAATTGATTTTTTTATCACCATTAAGATCACGAATTCTAATTTGTCCAGGGACTTGGCCAAATTCCGCTGCTTCAGCCTCCTGTCCAAGTTGCCAAATGCCCTCGAACTTATAAGTGTAATATGCTTTTACAGACTCACCAACAAATCTTGCATTTCCTATGTCTTCAGTTATACCACCGGCAAGTTTTACAACTTTGTCATCATTAGCGGTAAAAGTTAAATTAGAAGACCATTTGAAATCTCCTTTACTTACATTAACAGAATTAAGTGAAACTTCAATACCACTATTTTCGATTTCACCAACGTTATCTAATACATTATTAAATCCTGTAGAATTTGGAACTTTATCATCTAAAATTAAATCTTCAGTATTTCTTTTGTAATATTCAACCGTTCCACTAAGTCGAATGCCACTTAAAGAAAAGTCTAAACCAAAATTAAGTTCTTTACTCCTCTCCCACACAACTCCTTGGTTTGCAAGGCTATTTATGGTATAACCTAGTGAAGGATTTCCATCAAAGTCGTAGAAAGTCTGAAAAATATTCGACTGAGTGGCATATGGACTAATACTTGCATTATTTCCAACTTCACCATAACTAGCCCTTAATTTTAAGTTATCAAAAACTCCGAGTCCTTTAACAAATGATTCCTCAGACATTCTCCAGCCAATTGCTGCAGAAGGGAAGAAAGCCCACTTGTTTCCATCGGCTAATTGAGATGCACCGTCCTGGCGGCCAGTAATAGTTAGCAAATATTTACCATCAAAGCCGTAGTTAATTCTTCCCATATACGAAACAATTGAATATTCATTTAGGTTTGAGCCATAACTAGTGACAGTTGCTCCAGTTCCCAAACTATGCCATAGTGACTTATAAGGTAGATCTTCAACACCAATATTCATTGATTCATTATACTCTTCAAAAACACTAAAAAGGGCTGTAGCATCTATGGAATGTTTTCCAAACTCCTTATTGTAATTCAAAGTGTTATCAACTGTGTAATTGGAAGTTTTGTTTTGAGCTGTTGACGCCACTGGACTTCTTGATCCTTTACGTGTTTTAGTATAAGTCCCTGCATATTGTCCTTCTCTATAGTTGTCTGTATATGCTGAGTATGAAGTTTTAAATTTTAAACCTGGAATAATTTCATACTCAAAGTAAGCGTTAGCAATCATTGAATTCGACTTTCTTTGTCTTTGAAAGTTATCTGGATCAGTTTCAACCAATGGATTTATTACTTGAGAGTCATTAATTCCCATGTAAAAAGCTAAATCACCAACAGGACCAAAATTAGTATCACGTTTATTTGGTTCAACAATATCATCAAAAAAAGGAGTACCAGTTGGCCTTGCTCTCAATGCGGACCTTACCGCTTCGGTTGATCCCCAATTTCTTTCATTTTGAGTAATGTAAGCTGTAAATCCTACTTTAAATTTATCTGAAACCGAACTTTCAATACCAGCATTTAAAGTTAATCGACCATAATCTGCATGTTGAACAAGCCCCTCCTCTAGTTGTTTCCCCGCTGAGAAATTGTATGTTGTTGATTCAGAACCACCTGAAACTGAAAAGTTGTGATTTTGTTGAATCGCATCACGAGTTACCAAATCTATAAAATCAGTGGTAATGCCATTATTAACATTGTACATTTCTTGAGCAGTAAAACCTCTGCCATATCTATCTTCATCTTGATATAGTTCATAGAATTCTTTTGAAGTCAACATATCTGGAATATGCGCCTTTGTTTTGATTCCATAATAACCATTATAAGATACGCTAGGTTTTCCTGTTGCACCTTTTTTAGTAGTTACGATAATAACACCATTAGCACCTCGAGCACCGTATACAGCAGTGGAAGAGGCATCTTTTAAAACATCTATAGTCTGGATATCTCCTGGATTAATATCATTGATATTAGCTCCCATAATACCATCAACGACTACTAAAGGTCTGGTTTTTTCGTCATCAAAATTGTTTAAACCCCGGATATTAATATCGAGATCGTCACCAGGCCTACCTTTAGCTCTTGTAACCAAAACACCTGCTACCTGTCCCTGGAGGGATGCAGCAGCTTGAATAGGATTAGCTCTTTGAATAACTTCAGTTTTAATCTGGGCAATTGCTCCAGTTAAATCTCTTTTCTTTACTGATCCATAACCTGTTAAGACAATTTCTTCTAATTCATCTGATCCCATTTCTAAAGAAATATCAAATGATTCAGCATTGGCTACCTCAATTTCTTGATCGATAAATCCAACATACGAAAATGTAATTACATCAGAATCCGATACAGAGATCGAGTAATTACCGTCAAAATCAGTTGACGTACCTGTGTCAGTTCCTTTAATTACAACATTAACACCTGGTAAAGGCACTCCCTCTTCATCAGAGACATTTCCTGAGATTGTCCTTTGCGCAAATGTAAAATTGAATGTCAAAAAAAGTAAAATGACTACATAATAGTTAAAACTTTTTACCTTCATTTTTGTAAAAATTATTTGGTTAAAATTTGTTTTTGTGTTCGCACACTATTTGAAATTAGAATTAATAAAAATAATATACAATCCCACCAAGATACAAATTTTCTTAATTTTATCTTAAATTTTACAAAAAAAATGAATTTGTTAAAAGATCCTTAATAAGTGACAATTAATAATTACATTTTTTTTTGCATCATTTAGAACCCCAAATATTAATAACATTTATAGAGTATAATAAAATTGCCGAGGGGTAGCTATTACAGACAAGAATTCATTTTTGACCTCTTTTTTGTTTTAATTTCTTTTGTGTAATACTGTTTTTGAACGTGATGGGATTTTGGATCCTCTGTAATTATTCATGAAATTTACTTTAAAGCGAGAAATAGAATATAGATATGAGGAGTATAGTTTTAATATTTTTAGTGGTGACTTGCCTGGCAAAAGCGCAGAAACCTGAGACTACTTTTACCATTGATGCAGGGGAAGTAATAGGTGAAAATACAGAATTTTGGAAAGCTGCCGGTTCCGACCATCTGTTTTATCACGTGACACGTCCATCCGGACAGTCATTGCTTGATAGAATGGAAGCAACAAAATCGCATAAGTATTTGCGAACGCACCATACTTTTGTTCAGGATAGGAAAAAAGGGGTTCTGCGTGGACAAAATGTATATTCAGAGGACAAAAACGGTAACCCTTTTTATGACTTTTCAAATGTGAATAAAGTTTTTGGCGAATATGTAAAAAGAGGTTTAAAACCTGTTGTTGAGTACGATTATCTGCCTAAGCAATTGGGAAACAAAACCAATGAAGGCTCAAATGGAAACGATGAGGGCATGAAAATGCAAAATATAGGCCCTAATGATTGGAAGAAATGGTCTGACCTGATGAAAGCGGCTACCCAAAATTTTATCGATGTATTTGGTGAAGAAGAAGTGCGAACCTGGTATTTTGAAGTATGGAACGAACCCGATGGCTGGCCCCTGGACCAACTGGATGTTTTTTATAAAATGTACGATGTTTTTGTGGATGCAGTCACTTCGGTTAATGATGAGTTTCGTGTTGGAGGGCCTGCTTGTTACCACGAGTATTTTCTACGCCCTTTTTTAAACCATGTTGTTAATGGAACCAATCATGTAACAGGAGGAAAAGGAACTCGTATTGATTTTATTTCTTATCATATTTATGGCTTGTCCGGTAAATGGTTAAACTCTGAGCCACATATTCAACCACAGGTTCAGCGTTTTTCGCAATCTATACTTTGGTTAAAACGCTTAATGAAAGATTTCCCAGAGTTAAAAGGTACCGAGTTCCATATTAACGAGTGGGGAATGTCTTCCAATTTTTACAGAACGGTTAAAGACCATCCTGATTTGGTTTATCGTAATAATGAAGAATCTCCACTGTTTTTGGTGAAATTAGTTAACTCCCTGTATCAAATAGAGGACAAATACAATTTTCCAATTTCCATGTTGTTGTATTGGGGATTTTGTGGAGAAGCAGATGCCAATGAGGTTTTTGCAGGAAAGCGCGAACTTACCATTGCTGGAAATATTCCAAAACCCGTTCAAACAGGATTTGAAATGCTTGCTCAATTAAGGGAGAAGCGAATTCAAGTATTGCGTCAGAAAAAGGACAGTCGTTTTGGCGTTCTGGCTACAAAATCGGGTAATGGAGAAATGGCACTTATTGCCTATAATTACAACGAGACGGACAGAGGAGGCGAGAACAAGGAGAAAGTGACCCTGCAATTTATAGGTTTAGAACCAAATTCAACATATCATGTTGAACAAACCAAATTAGACCAAAACAATAATAATACCTACTCAGCCTGGGAAAAAGCAGGAAGTCCTGCATCTTTATCAAAAGCTGAGATTGCAAAACTAAAGGGTGTTGCCTCCCTGGATTCAGGGCGAAAAGAAGATTTTGTAACGGATAATAAAGGAAATGCAAAATTGGAAATTGACATGGCCACACACACAATGCAATTGCTGGATATTGAAAAATCACCAAGCTTTTAATAGGGTTACTTCAATTTAGGATATTTAAAATGTCACAAATATGTATGAAATGTTTTCATCTAATATGAGATACCTTTTTCATAATCCTCAATATATTTTTTATTATTCACCATCCTCGAAAAATTGTAATTGAGAGTGACATCATTATCATAAAACATCCAATTATAATCACCAACTAAATATCAATCAAATTTTGTTTTATTTCTTTTAGTTTTTAAACTACCTCTAATTGATCAGAGTGTCTCCAAGTATTTTCATTATCACCAAAGAAAATCAGATTACCTACCCCAAAACTAACACCTTAATAGGGAATTATTTACATAGGGTTGGTTATACCGATTTATAATTAATTGAAATGACAAAAAGCTG
>NZAX01000055.1 GCA_002687665.1 Flavobacteriaceae bacterium | reverse complement strand
ATATTCAATCTCCTGTTACAGGAGTAATCGTTGATATGGATGGAACTCCACTTCCTGGTGTGAATGTTTTTATAAAAGGAACAAGTATTGGAACTGCTACCGATTTTGACGGTAATTACTCAATTTCTGCTAATACCGGAGATGTCTTAATTTTCTCTTTTGTAGGGTTTGAAAATCAAGAAGTCACTGTAGGTGATCAACAAAATATTGATATTTCAATGACTGCCGATTATGCTAATCTTGATGAAGTAGTTATCACAGGTTATGGTTCTACTGCAAAAAAAGATTTAGTATCCTCGATCTCCCAAATCAAAGGAGATGTTCTTGCTAATCAACCTGTTGCTAGAGTTGACAATATGCTTCAGGGAAGAGCTGCAGGTGTAAATGTAGTTTCAACAAGTGGAGAACCAGGAGCACCAGCTGTAATTAGAATTCGAGGTATGAGTTCAATAAATGGTAATAATAGTCCCTTATTTGTTATTGATGGATTTATAGCCGGAACTGATTTTAACCTTTCTAATTTGAATGTAAACGATGTTGAATCAATTGAAGTTTTAAAAGATGCTAGTTCACTAGCCATATATGGAACTAGAGGAGCAGCAGGTGTAATTTTAATCAATACAAAATCTGGAAAATCAGTACAAGAAGGTAAGATAGATGTTTCGATCAATCATTATTCATCTATTCAAGAAGTTTACAATTATCCAGAAATGGCCGATATAGGTACTTGGGCTGAATATTGGAATGAGGGGGTGACTTTAGTCCCAGGTCCTGATGGCTTTGGTTTTAATGATCCTGCGCTTGCCGATATGGCTACGCACGCACCTAATTGGCAAGGTATTACCCCAACAGACTGGTCTGGTTTGATTACAAGGAACGGAAGAATTGACAACACAGATGTTAATATTAGTGGTAATTCTAAGAGATCTAACTATTTTATTTCTTATAACAGGTTCTATCAAGAGGGGATCATAATGGGTTCTGGCCTTGAAAGAAATTCATTAAGAGCAAACATCGATTTGAATATAACTGATAAAATAAGAACAGGAATAAGAATGAATGTCACTGACAGAAAACAGGAAAATAATAAAGTTAATTGGCAGGGAGTCTATTTTAATGCCCTACCAATAATGCCAGTTTATAATGAAGACGGATCATATAACGCTTTAAATCCTGTAAGAGGTTCATACATGAGAAATCCCGTTGCAGATATCAACGAAAGAATTGATCATAATTTTGTTACCAATGTGATTGCAAACGCATACGTTGAAGCAGACCTACTCCCTGACTTAACCATCAGAAGCTCTGTAGGTTCGAATTTAAATTTTAATAAAGCAAATGACTATATAGGGACTATTGACCCAGTGAGAGCTCAACAAGGAATTGGCGGTAAAGCCGATGTAGCATTTTCTAGATCTACAGGTTTTTTAAATGAAAACACCCTAACTTATACAAAAGATTTTGGAGAACATTCAATTAAGGTTCTAGCAGGTTATACTATGCAAAAGGATACTTATACAGATGTAGATGCTGGCGGTGCAGGTTACGCCAATGACGTTGTAACATTTAATAGCTTATCATTAGGAGCTGATGCTGCGAGAAATATAATTGGATCTGATTACCGCCAAAGGACATTTGAATCTATTTTGGGAAGGATAAATTATAGTTTTAGGGACAAATACCTTTTAACCCTAGTTGGAAGAAGGGACGGTTCATCAGTATTTGAACAAGGAAATAAGTATGCTTTCTTTCCCTCTGTTGGTGCTGCATGGAAAATTGGGGAAGAGGACTTCATGCAAGATATTGATATGATAAGTAGTCTTAAATTAAGAGGTAGTTATGGAATTGTTGGAGAACAAGGGGTTCAGGCTTATAACTCTTTGGCAAAATATAATCCAAGAAATGTATTTTTTAATCAATCAATTAGCCCTGCGGTTATTTTAGCTTCACTGCCAAGTACTGGTCTGGATTGGGAAAAAACATATCAGACTGATATTGGTTTGGAGGTTGGATTTGAAAATAATAGATATTCTGTTGAAATTGATTATTATAACAAGCAAACCAAGGATCTTCTTTTGGCGAAACCATTACCCGGTACTGCAGGAGACACTAGACTTGAAAATATTGGACAAGTTGAAAATAAGGGATTTGAGTTTACCTTCAATTCTGTAAACATCGAAAAACCAGATTTTGTTTGGAGTTCAAACCTTCAGATCTCTGCTAACAGAAACAAAGTTGTTAGCATAGGTGATGCTCCTTTTATAGACCTTAGAAATCCTAACCATGGTCAAGCAGGAGCTGCAGCCCTTAGGCTTGTAGCAGGTGAGGTTATGCCATCTTTTTATGGAGCTACTTATGAGGGTACTTATAAATCCGCTGATGAAATTATAGCTGACGGAAGAGATGGAGTAGACCTTATTGGAGCTCCAAACTATGTCGATCAAAATGGGGACGGAAACATAAATGATTTAGATTTTGTGAATCAGGGAAGTCCACAACCTGACTTTTATTATGGGTTTAGAAACACCTTGACATACAAAAACTTTACTCTAGACGTTTTCTTTCAAGGAATGCAAGGAAATGAGGTTTTCGATGCGTCTATATATGAATTCTACTATGGTAGAGATGCTTCATTTAATCTCCTACCATTGGTTAAAGATAGATGGACACCTGATAATCCAACTTCAGATATACCAAGAGCAGGAACATCTGCAGGCGGATATAGGCCTAACAGTAGCTTAAATATTGTTGATGGTTCTTATTTGAGGCTTAAAAATGTTACTTTAAATTATGATTTTGACACAGTACCTGGTTTATCTTTTATTGAATCGGCCAGTGTTTATCTAACCGGTAATAATCTACTTTTATTGACTAACTATAAGTGGGGAGATCCGGAGGTTAGTGATGGTGGAGCAAATACAGTTGCTCAAGGGGTTGCTGATGATCAGTATCCCTACGCTTCTTCTGTTGCACTTGGTTTTAGATTAAACTTATAAAATTTATACTATGAAAAATATTATATTAAATTCAACTAAACTTTTATTATTTACATCTCTATTTTGTTTTTTTCCCTCATGTGAAGAATACTTGGAGGAAGATTTTAGAGATGGATTATCACCCTCTACTTTTTACAACAGTGATGCTGAGGCAAAAATAGCTGTTAATGGAGCCTATTCAATGCTAACTTCCTCAGGTTGGCATAGACACAGAGATCGGGTTGCATGGTGGAATATGGCTACTGATGAGAGAAGCTCTACAAGAAATATCTTCAAAGAAGCTCACAATATTATTTGGGATGAAGGTGTTGGAGATGGTGAGCGAATGTGGAATACCTTATATGAAACGGTAAGAAATACTAGTGATGCAATTGCAAATATTTCAGGAAACGAAAATTTATCGCAAACAGCTATAGATCAGTCATTGGGCCAGCTATATGTTATCAGGGCAATGGCTTACTATGATTTAACATGTGTTTGGAATGATGTTCCTTTTTTTACTGAAATACTTGCTCCTGAAGAGTTAGCTTCACTAGAGAGAACACCTGCTCAGACAATTAGAGATGCTATGATTGCTGATCTACAAACTGCTTATGGATTACTCCCTGATTCTTGGTCTGGATCAGATCTTGGAAGAATGTCTAAATGGGCTGCTAGAGCACTAGAGGCTAAATTTCATATGTTTTCAAAAAATTGGCAAGGAATGCTTACAGCATGTAAGGACATCATTGATAATTCTCCTCACACCCTGATGGATGATTTTGGTGATATTTTTGATTGGTCTAATTCAGGTTATACTAATAAAGTAAAACCCGAACACATATTGTGGATTGATTTCACTGGACTTCCTGCTGCTGGTTTGGGAACGAACAATGAACAGGATTTTCAAGGAGGACACGACTTTGTTCCCAGACTTCGCGATGAGCCTAAGGATAAAAAAGGCAGGCAAGGGGAACTTAAAGCTGCTTTGGCAGCTAATGGTCATGAATTTGGCGGATATGGTGGAGCATCACCCCTTCCATTATTAGCCGATAGATCTTCTTGGGACGATGGCGATCTCCGTTATGATAAAACTTTTACTCAGGAATATGAGGGAATACCCCTTAAGTTTGTATACTGTAAAAAGTTATGGAATTTAAGCTCAGAATTTTCTCCAAGAGGTAATAAAAACGAAAACGTAGTTATGATCAGATTAGCTGATATTTATCTTATGGCAGGTGAGGCTGAAAATGAACTTAATGGTCCAGATAATGCTTATCAGTATGTCAATAAAGTACGTGAAAGAGCTTTTGAGCCTGACCAACCTTGGAGTGGAATGACTCAATCTGAGTTTAGAGTTGAAATGCAAGAGGAGAGAATGCATGAACTATGTATGGAGAACCATAGAAAACCTGATCTTGTAAGGTGGGGTATTTATGTTGAGAGAATTAGAAACACTCAATTTCAAAAACATAACGCCCAAGCGGCAACTAATGTTCAAGATAAACATAGATATGCGCCTATACCCCTTTCTGAAATACAATTNAACCCTAATTTATTAAATACTGACCCAACAAATAACGGTTACAGATAGATTTTAAATTGTNGTTNAAAACCAGTGTAGTTATTTTCTGCACTGGTTTTTTTATTCAATCACCTTTTNATTTTTAAAGTCCATATGAAGANTCACCTATTTTTNATTTTGATTTTCTTATTNACAACCTCTTGTTTATCTGAAAATNCAGTAAAAAAATCTCCAAATATATTGTTTATTGCAATTGATGATTTAAATGACTGGGTTGGCTATTTAGGGGGGCATCCTCAAGCAAGAACACCTAATATAGATAAACTTATAAATAAAGGTATTGGCTTCAGTAAAGCTTATTCAGTGGCACCACTATGTAATCCGTCCAGAGTAGCTATTTTAACTGGACTCTATCCATCAACGAGTGGTGTATACGGGAATAGGGATAAGTTTAGAAAAAAATTACCAACTGAGCTTACTCTGATGCAATATTTTAAATCAAATGGCTACAAAACAATAGGTGGTGGTAAAATTTTTCATGGTAATAATAAACCAGGAGATTCATTGTCTTGGGATGAATATTTTGTTTCAAAAGAAAATACAAGTCAAAGTGGAAGAGATAAAACTCTTCCCAAAGTTTCAATAGGTCTTGGATGGTTTAATTGGGGGCCAATTGATGTTGAAGATGATAAAATGCAAGATGTTAAAACAGTTAATTGGCTGAAATCTGAGTTAAAAAAAGATCACGAAAAACCCTTTTTTCTTGCTTGTGGATTTTTCAGACCTCACTTACCTTGGTATGTACCTAAAAAATATTTTGATCGATATCCGCTGGAAGAAATAATTCTTCCTGAAACTTTAGTTAACGACATTGATGATCTACCAGAATATGGAAAAAAATTTGCTAAAGAGAGGTATTCTGGATCCTTGGGGATTGATTTAAATGAAGGTATTGAGGATCATAAGCTTGTACTTCAATATAATCAATGGAAAAAGGGTGTTCAGGCTTATCTGGCATCTATTAGTTTTGTTGACGATTATGTTGGTGTAATTCTAGATGAGCTTAAAAATAGCAATTATGCAAAAAATACTATTGTTATGCTCTGGGGGGATCATGGTTGGCACCTTGGTGAGAAACAACATTGGCGGAAACAAGCTCTTTGGGAGGATACAACACGTGTTCCATTTATTATATCATATCCAAGTAAAATTCCAAATAATCAGATTTGTGACAAACCTGTGAGTCTAATCGATATTTTTCCAACCCTAATTGATCTTGCTGGCATACCTAAAATAGAAGGTTTGGATGGTCAAAGTCTAATGCCATTATTAACAAATCCTAAAATAGATTGGAATAGGCCAGTCCTCTCTACTTATGGAAAAGGGAATCATGCTGTAAGATCAGGAAAGTGGAGATATATTCAATATAGGGATGGAACCAGTGAACTTTATGATCATCAAAAGGATCCTCATGAATGGTATAATTTGTCTAACAAAGATGGGTTTGAAGAAATAGTTAAATTTTTAAAAAAAACAATTCCTAGTTCAGAAAAGTAGAGTAATTACTTATTTCCTTTTCTTATTTCTTGAATTTTACTCCAAGGAATCACTCCAATTTTTTCAGCCCAATCATTATACATTGATATCATTTCTTTTGATTTATTTGGCAATGAATCAATTAAATTATTTTGTTCAGTTCTATCCTTTGAAATATTGTATAATTCCCAGTTATCGTCAATCCCTTTCTCCCAATCTTGAACAAGCTTATAATCTCCAAGTCGTACTGCTTTGTTACCCTCATGTTCCCAAAAGATCGGTTCTTTATGAATTTGCTCTTTTGATCCTTTGAAGATAGGATTTAGGCTTTTACCCGAGTGATTTTTAATTTTATTTCCGTTAAATATCTCTGGAATTTTTGCGTTAGCTAAATCTAGACAGGTTGCCATTATATCTGGAAGAAACCCATATTGATTTACAGTCGACCCTTTTAAATCCTTTGATATTCCATCAGGCCAATGAACAATAAATGGAGTTCCTATTCCACCTTCATGAGTCCAGTGTTTGTAGGACCTATATGGCGTATTTGACGCATTTGCCCATGCTTTTCCATAAGAAAGTAAAAATCCCTCTTTTGTCTCTAATTGTTCCTTAGGACCACTACCAAGCATATCGTTTTCTGCACACGCGCCATTGTCGTTCAAAAACATAATTATAGTATTATCATATAATTTTTTTCTTTTTAAATACTTTACTAATCTCCCAATATTTTGATCCATTCTATCAACCATTGCTGCATATATTGCCATCCTAAGGTCCATTTCCTTGCGCTTTTCCTTGGATAATGAATTCCAAGAAATAATATCATCATAGCTTAATTTCCATAAGGGATCAATAAGTCCCATCTCTATCATGCGATTGTATCTTTCCTCCCGAAGTGTTTCCCATCCTTTCAGATAATTACCTCTATACTTGTCAATATCTTGTTTAGGAGCCTGCAGTGGCCAATGAGGAGCATTGTATGATAAGTATAGAAAGAATGGTTTTTCATTATTTTGATCTTTAACCTCGTCAATAAATTCAATAGCTTTATTAGTAAATGCGTCCGTTGTATAATAGTTTGGATTAGAAATATTAATTTCATTATTTCCTTCAAAGATTAATCTAGGAGCCTCTGGTTTGAAATAATTACATGCGCCAGCGATTGTTCCATAGAATTTTTCAAATCCCCTTTGAAGTGGCCACTGTTTTTTGTCAAAAAAACTCAAATGCCATTTACCACTTATAATTGTTGAAAAACCAGACTCTTTTAAAACTTCAGCTATTGTAACGACGTTTGAGCTTAATTTACCTGCATACTCTGGTGTTCCATAATTGTGCCCACTTATATCACTGGGAGGGTTAGTATGATGACCAATACCAGCTTCGTGAGGATAAGTCCCTGTTAATAGAGATGCTCTGGTGGCAGAACACCTTGCGCTATTATAGAATTGAGTGAATTTTAAACCATTTTGGGCTAAAGAAGATAAATTTGGTGTATTTATTTCACCTCCATAAGGGGCAATATCAGAATACCCCATATCATCTGACATTATCAAAATTATATTTGGACGTTTTTTTTTGGTGATTGTTTTATTTTTAACATTACATGAGGTATTTAAAAATAAAATAGAAATAGTAAATAGTTTGATTTTTAAGATGCTCATAAACTGTTATTCTGTTTAGAAATTAGTATTTTGATTTGGTTTTGTTTGATAAGGCCTCCAAACACCTTTTCCTCTCCTGTCTTGCCTGCTTATTGCCGTCATTTCAGTTTCAATCCCCTTATCTCCTTGTTGTTTCATCCATATTTTAAGTTTTTCTTTCAAATCCTTTTTTACATCATTATATCCGGGCTGATTAGCAATGTTATTTTTCTCGAATGGATCTTTTTCCAAATCATATAATTCTTCGTTCGGTCTTTTCTGATAACTTTTTACCCACTCTAATTCATGTTTATCTTTAGCATTTTTAATCCAAGACCTGTAGATAAACATTGGTGGAATCATTTCATCTCGCAAAAAACTTGGTCTATCGTAATCTTCTGCAGTTAGAATATTATTAAATAATTGATTGTGATTTAAATTTAAAATGTATTTATATTTTTTTGATCTAATTGAACGAATTGGATATGATTCTGATCCATTAATTATTCCCCTTGTTGTATGAACACCAAAAGTGTAATCCCTATGTTCGTTTTTTGCACCAATAAGAACATCTAAAAAACTTTTACCATCAAAACCGAAATTACCATCATAATCTGATATACCAACATTCACTTCTAGTGGATTTTTACCAACTGCCTCTAAAAGTGTGGGGATGACATCTACGTATTGAGTTGTTGCA
>NZAX01000054.1 GCA_002687665.1 Flavobacteriaceae bacterium | reverse complement strand
TTCCAATAAACGTAAGATAGGAGACTTTATCAATGGCACTTTTAGTACCAGATTGTGGCGAACTTCAATCCCTAAGGTATCTCGTTAACAGCAATCACAGAATTCCTAGGAATCTAATTCTTAAGCTGTACTCCAGTTCAACGACACCTGCGGAGGGTGATGTTCCTTCACAAACAACTTATTATGAACCATATGATGCATCAGGTTCACTTGGTTATGGTGTTTCACCATCCAATGGATATCCTAGTGTAATCAATAATAGATTCGACCAAGACTATTCCAGACAGTACGGTATTCTCCTCAATGGTAATCTTTGGAATGTAAGAACGATTACCACTGCAATCGCAACTCCTACTGGTTCTGGTACGGTTAACGAGTATACAATTACTGTTGATAGNACAACCAACATTGCTGTTGGTCACTATGTAAGTGGTGGTGGTGTCGGTTCCAACGCAACCGTTGCTGCAATCGATGGTAACACAATCGTCCTAACTGTTCCTAACACATCTACGTTTACCAACCAANCACTTGGAGTTCGGTGTTGGTACAACTACTGCATCCTATCCTGAGCAAACTTTCACCTTCTCTTCTGCTGCTAATAACCAGTTTGGTTANTACCTAGTAAGAGCAAATAACCTTCCTAAGGAAATTCACGGTGTTGAGAATGCTACTTCCATTGCTGAAGCAGTTGCTATCGGTAAGACTCTGACNACTGGTACTATTGGTCANGCATACTTGACTCTCTTCGATAAGAAGTATGAGCCAACCATTACTGGTACAGCAGGAAACTATGAACTGGCAGTTAATGTCAATACTGGCATTACAACTAACCAGAGAGTAGAAGGAANTGGTATTGCAGNAGGAACCAGAGTTACAGGTGTAACTGGAACNACNGTTTATATNGANAAAGCACTTNNTGGTGCTGCTTCTGGTGTCGGNACATTCTTTGAGAATGTTGCTGAAGACATCTGTGTAGGTATGGCAGTTACTCACAGCAATGTNTCTGGTGANGTTAATGCAATCAGTNCTNATACAAAGGTTACTGGTTATGATGAGATTCTAAGAAGAGTATACCTCGACAAGGAACTGGTAAACAACGTACAGACTGCTACGGGTGACCAAGTTAACTTCGGTACTTCTCANGTCACTGCTNCTTCCCATGGTCTAAANCCAGGTGATGTAGTTTACATCGCAGCAGGTGCAGGTAACACAACAACNGCATCTTCAACATATTCAGTACACCGTGTAATNGACGGAAATACCTTCTCAACCTCACCTGCTCTTGCAGTTGGTGCTGGTGGAAGTTCCACACTCTACAGCAGCATCATGTTTGCTGAGAGATTTACAAACGGTCCATACAATATTCAAAACAACGGTGACCAAATTAAGGTTACTCTGAACATCAGCCTCGACTGATACATTTTACTTGATTTCATACTATATCATGGAGGGGTTGCGGAATCGTGGCCCCTCCTTTTCCTTATTTTCAGTATAAAGAGAATGCGAGATGCCAGCACTTAATGTAGGAATAAATTCAACATTTGAGCAGCAGAGAGTTGTTATTAATACACTTGCTGTAGATGTAAACTCNATTTTAACTGGANCGGCAGGGTTATCAACCTATGCACCAGTTGCGGGAGTTTCTAGTAATACCGTACGCTTTGATAATCAACTACCAAGTTATTATCTAACTTATGCAAATTTAACNGGAACACCNACAGCATTATCNGATTTTACTAACGACCTTGGTTTTGTTACTGCTGGGCACTTTTCCAATCTAAGTGTATTATCGATTGGNAGCACTATTACAGCACCAAATATATTTGGAACTTTAACAGGAACTGCTTCAACTGCTCTAAAGATTCCAGTTGCGGAGTCTGGTGACAATAACTATGATTATGATATTCCATTTATAAATGGAGCATACAGTTCAAATGGAGACCACNATTTACAGGTAGATAGTGGTGCATTAAGATTCAANCCAGGTTCNAATACATTATCTGTCTCAAAAGTANCTGCAACAGATTTTNTTGGTGCTCTTACTGGTGATGCAACTGGTCTTTCTGGAAATCCAAATGTTTCCGTAACTAGTTTAAATGCATCTGGAANNGTAACTTCACCNANNTTTGTTGGTNANCTTACTGGTNANGTTACTGGNANTNTNANNGGTAATGTNACNGGTAACGTTNCAGGAACAGCAACNACTGCTTCTGTAGCATTGTCAATGTTTGAAAATGCTAATGTTATAACCACTGGNATTGTAAGTGCNACCACATTNTATGGTGATGGTTCNCAATTAACTGGTATTNTTGGTGGTGGTGCTGGTGGTGTAAGAGTTGAAGAAGAAGGAAACTTTNTTGGTGCTGNAGCTACAGTAAACTTTGTTGGTTCTGCAGTAACTGCATCTTTTGCAAATAGTGTANTTACTGTATCAATAACCGATACCGACACTATACANTGGACNGAATCTGGTTCAAATCTATACTANAATACTGGCAATGTTGCTATTGGAGCAGCAACATTCCAAGATGCTCTTNTATCAGTTGGTCCAGTTGGTTATTCTGGAACTGCACTAAGAGCTGGTGGAAATATTCGTGCAAATGATAAGNTATTCAGTNATGACTTAGATATTTTATCNAATGATGTAGCATCNATAANCNTACGTGGAAGTTCNGGAAATATNACNGCNAATGGTGATGTCACTTCNAGAGACATTATTTCAACCAGANACCTTATAGGTCAGAGTGGTATTCGTGTAGGAACAGGNGGAACNGCAATATATGTTGACTCCTCAACTGGACTAGTTGGTTTAGCAACAGATTCTGCANCATACCTATTAGATNTNAATGGTGAACTTGGTGTTAGNGGTTCAACCTTCTTCNCNGANNATNTTNATATNNCNGACAATAAGCAANTTAGANTCGGTGATAATACCGATTTAAGAATTTATCATGATAATNTAAACACTCATATTGCTGAACANGGTCANGGAAGTNTAATTATCCGTGGTTCAAANATAAGNGTAAGAAACGAGACGGATACTCAAGANATNGCAAAATTTAGNAGTGGTGCTGGTNCTAANNTATATTATNNNAATTCNGAAAAGTTTGAAACNCTTGGTGCTGGTGCAACCACATATGGTGACCACTTTGCAACCAGATTTGTCGGTGATGGTTCTGCACTAACAAATATAACTCCTGTTGCAGCAGGTGGTTTTGTAATTCAAGATGGTGGAACNAATGTTGGTACAGCAGCAACGTTAAACTTTACAGGTGCAGGTGTTTCACCAGTAATTACAAACGGAATTGCAATAGTTGATATTNGTGCAGCACAGAGTTCTNCTCCAGGATTCTTTGANCCAACTCAGACAAAATCTGGTATCCATACAACAGCATTGCATGTNGGAATAGGAACAACNAATCCTCAATCTCAACTTCAAGTTGGCAATACTTANGGTATNCAAGGTTTCCGTGGAAGTTGGANTGCNACTGCTGGAACAGCAAAGACAGATATAGGTGGNTGGACAATTGCAGATACAGACTTTAAGTCTGCAGAATATACTTTATGGTTTAACTTCCAGGATGGAAGACAACAATCACAAAAAGTATTNGCAATACATGATGGTTCTAATGCATATGTTCAACAGTTTGCAATTATGAACACTGGTTCAAACCTCATTAGTATTGATGCAGCAATAAGTTCAGGAGACTTTGTTCTATCATTAACTCCTGAGGTAGGTGTGACAGGAATTGTTACATACATAGTTAGAAGGGAGACGATGCTATGAACGAAAAGGAACTAGAGCAGGAATTTATTAATACAAAGAAAGTTGAGTTTGAAAATTATCGTAATTCTTTGGAAAAGGAATCAGAAGCAACTGATGTTGAAAAAGAATACATCGTTGGTTGTTATACAAAAGAAGGTTGGGAAGAGATTCATACACTCCTAACTTCGGATGGAACTTCTGAGGAATATATTCCATCTAAAGGTGTCTCCTGCCCAAATGATATTAAACATAGCAAAACAAGAGGTACATACTCTTTAACTGATGAAGAAGTAGAAGTATTAAAAAATCACCCATTAGTTGAGTATGTAAATATCAATTCTGTTAAGTATCCTGGTACTTATGCAACAGATCCACTCCAAGTTATGGAGGCAACTAAGTTCTATAGATATGATAGTACGGTAAAGCATCAAAAAAATATTACTACATCTGGTATTAGACCAGCAAACCCTGGTGTTGACTTGCTCAATAGAGGAAGTTGGCAACTACTTAGACATAAGCAGAATTCATGTCCATGGGTTGCTCTTCAGGATGCTGATGCAGTAATTGATGATAGACATCAGCAATATGGTGATGGTAGTGATGTTGATGTTATTGTATGTGACCAAGATATGTGGTTTGGTCACATCGAATTCCAAAATAATTTAGGAACAGGACCCCAAAATTATAGAGGTGGTAATGTTCTTCCAGGAAAAGGTTCATGTGACCTTCTTGACTTAATTCTAGATTCCCCATATTACTTAGACCCTGATTTCTTTGATGCAGATTCTGCAAATAGATTAATGACCAGATGGGATGGAACTATTGTCCCAGTAGAATCTTTTGCTAGAAATTGGTGGGGGCAGAATAGCACAACATATCGTTCTGCTAAGTTTGTAAGTATTGCAAATGGTGGAACAGCAACAGGAAATAATGATTTTGGAACTTTATCAGTAAATTCTAATTACACTAGAGCAGTTAGTAATGGTTCCAATACTTCATATCATAGTGGAGATGGGTTCCACGGAACTCCTTGTGCTTCACAAGCATATGGTAGACAATATGGGTGGGCATATAATGCCAATAAATGGTTCATAAACTTATATGGAACTAATTCACACACGTTTGAATTTGGATTTGATATTCAGAAAATTTTCCATCAGATAAAACCAGTAAATCCAACTTACGGAACAAAAGATCCAACAATTTCAAGTAATAGTTGGAGTAATAGATTTGAACCAGCAGGTAGTGGATATTATTGGTTTAGACCAGCAGCAATTGACGGTTCGGTCAATGGAACTTCATATAGTTCCAAACCAGCATTTATGAATAATTACAACTCCAATACTAGAGCAGCACCATATACCCCAAATTCCACAATTACTGCTGGTGCTGAATTAGTAGATTCTGGTGTTATCTTTGTATGTGCTGCTGGAAATAGACATCAAAAGATTGTAAATAGCAATCATGCTGATTACAACAACTATGATGCTTCATCCCAAGGAAGAGCATTAGAAAATTCCACATCCACATCCCCTTATGGTAATGGTATGTCGGGACAGACATATTTAAGGACACACAGTAGAATTGGATTCCCAGCACAAATTGGAGTTAATACTTCAACTTCACCACATACTTATAAAACTATTTCTGTTGGAGCATTAGACGATTTATTCACAAATGGTAAGGAGAGATTAGCATCTTATAGCAATAGAGGTGAGGGTGTTGATGTATATGCATGTTCGGATTATACCCTTGGTGCTAGTGATGATAATTATCCAGGAACAATTACAAATCGTTATGACCAATATTATACCATAGGTGGCAGTCAATCTGTACAATCCAGAGATTGTTTATTTAATGGTACAAGTTCTGCTTGTCCTATTTTTGCTGGTCTTCTGGCAACTAAAGTTCAATACAATAGGTCATGGACCATAGCAGATTGTAAAACTTGGATTAATAGCATCACCCCAAGACCTACTAGTGACTTCTATTACGCAACAGAACCAATTACAGCAACTGGTTCTGAATGGTCTGATAGTTATGGTGCTTGGGAGTCAAGTGCTATAACTGCTTGGGATAAACTTGCTGGAAATGAACCAAGTGATTTGTTTGAGGCAGAAATTGCTTCTACTAATACGTATAGAGAAGGTGTTACCATAAACATCCTTGTTACTACTGATGCATCAGATGGAACATACTACTTCACATGTGAGAAGGATGATTTCTCATCAAACATTGTATCTTCTGATTTTGCAACAAATTCCTTAACTGGCAGTTTCACAGTTGCATCTGGTACGGGAACAATTTCTCTTCCAATAGCAACTGATGTTGTGAATGAAGGAGAAACGGAATCTTTCCGATTGAGAATACGTACTGGATCTGTATCTGGTGATGTTGTTGCTACTTCACAAGATTTTATTATTGAAAATGCACCTGAACCAAATCCATTTGTGTTTGCAACTGGAGAGGGTTTAAGTTTTAGTGGTTCTATTAGTATCACATTTGAGTAAATAAATAGTTAAAAAGTATCTCTGATGGCAAATAAAGGTTTCGGGGCAAGAGAACTTACACTTCTTAGTGGCGGAACTCCAACAATATCAGTCCCAGCAAAATTAGATATCAACGCAACAGAAGTTGGAATCAGCACTGGACTGACTGTTGGTGCTGCCACAACTCTTAGTAGTACTCTTGATGTTAGTGGAACTGCTACTTTTAGTGGTAGGATTAATGCATCTGAATTAAATGCAGAAGTCTATTTCCAAGAGTCTGATGATTCAAATAAGACTTGCAATATCCCATTCATGACTGCAGACCAGTCTGGAAATACTTTTGCTTGGCTTGAAGTAGATGATGATGTACTAACATTTAATCCTGGTACTAATTACTTAAGAACAACTAATCTCACAGTTTCTAACGATATAGATGTTAGCGGAAGTTATTCTGGTGATGGTTCTGGATTAAGTAATATTGTTACTAGTCTAGTTGCTGGTAGTGGAATTACTATCAATAACACTACTGGTGCAGTCACAATCACAAATAGTTCCCAAGGTGTTGGTGCTAATGATAGCCTCAACACTACAGGAATTATTACTGCTAGTGCATTTGACAGTAATGGAACGGGTGACCCAGTAATTCGTGTTGGTTCGGGAACTACATTAAATTTAGAAGCACCAATTGTTGCTATTTCTACAAATTTAACTGTTGGTGGAACAGCAACTTTAGATACATTAGAGGCTACTGTACCAAACCTGCCAACTATCTACGCAGGAGCTGGTTCTACAATTACTCTTGCCGCAAATAACGTAGCAATTTCAACTGATTGTACAGTTGGTGGTGACTTAACTGTTTCTTCAAATATTGGTCTTATTGGAAATATTAATGGTACTGATGGAACAATTAATATAAACTCAAACGTTTTAAATTTCTACAATGGTGCTGGAAGTACTAAGTTCCTTGAAATAAATCATACAACTGGAATTGTTGCAGTTTCAACTACCCTTTCTGCAACAAAATACGAGACCAGTAGCTCAACTTATGGTAATGGTACTGATAGGGGTTATACAACAATTTATAACATAACTGCGAATGGTGCTTCATCATATCGTTTTGCTGGTCCAGGTATCGTTAATACGATAGACAATCCAACAATTTATTTACATAGAGGATTTACTTATCATTTAGTAAATACAACAGGTGGTCACCCCTTCCGCATCCAATATGCGGGCACAACCACTGGATATGGTTCTACATACCTAAGTGGTTCTCAAACGGGCACACAGGTCTTTACAGTGCCTTTTGATGCCCCAGGTACTCTAGAGTATCAGTGTACTTCTCACCCAAGTATGGTAGGGACCATTGTAATACCTGTATCTTGACAAAGGTTCTTGAATATGATTATAATGAGTCTGTGGACGTTCAAGGGTAATCTATATCTTAAAGACTAGATTCTAACTAACCTAAATAGTCAAATATGGAAGGTTTCTAGTGACTTGTAAGGAAATAAAAGTTGCTAAGAATATTCAGGGTATTGCGAGTATATCCTGTTTAGAAACCTTTGTACGCATTAGAGAGAGGATGCGTTAAGTATGGCTCTCTTTCAATACAACTTAGGCAGTGAAATTCCGTTTAGTAGTATTGATTATGGATTTATTAATGAAACACCTACAACCCCATCGGAAGACCACGGAGATTTAGCAGTAGTTG
>NZAX01000053.1 GCA_002687665.1 Flavobacteriaceae bacterium | reverse complement strand
GGCCTTGTCTAATTTAGTTATCGCACAAGAATTAGACCCACAAAAGAATTCAAATTATGAAAGACAACTTAATATTGGAGCTTTTATCAACTTAAAAGTTTATTCAGGTATAGAGGTAAAACTCATACCATCAGATGCAAATAAGCTTTTGATTAGCGGAGAGGACCGAATGGATGTGGTAGCAAAAATTAAAGGACAAACGCTCAAAATAAGACATTCATTGGAACATATTTTCAACCCCACTTTTACCTATGTTGAATTATACCACACAGGGTTATTAGATGAAATTTCATTATATCAAGGAGCAAATTTAAAAGCAGACAGCATTTATCGTCAGACCAGCATTTCTCTAAAAGTGCAAGAGGGATCTTCTATGAATTTCAAATTTGAAGGAGAAAAACTAGCCTCAACAGTAAGCACAGGAGGTAAACTTTTCCTTTCAGGAAAATCAACTGCTCATAGATTATCAGTAAGCAGTGGGGGTGCGTGCGAAGCAGAACTATTTCAAAGCGAACAAACCAAGGTAAATGTAACAGCAGGCGGCATGGCTTATGTATATGCAAGTAAACTTTTAGAAGCAAAAGTGACCGCAGGAGGAATCATTAGAACTTATGGTAACCCCATGAAAGTGGTCACCAAAAAAGCAATAGGAGGACAGATTTTTGAAATGAAATAAAAGCTCCATGTCTAATTATGAAGAAGAGGCATCGAGCGGATTCGAACCGCTGTACAAGCTTTTGCAGAGCTCTGCCTAGCCACTCGGCCACGATGCCATGCGGCAAAAGTAATAATTTTTAATTTTTCTAACCCGTAGTGTTTAATCCTTTTATACAAACGCAGACTTCCCTTACGTCCCCACCAATAGGTGGGTTTTGTTTAGCCACCTTTACCTCTACATTTTTCACCATAGGAAACTGTTTTAATATTCTGTCAATTATGCGCTGAGCTATATGCTCCAACAACCTTGACCTAATCAACATTTCTTCTTTTACTATAGCGTTTAGCTGAACATAATCCACGGCATCTTCAAGCAAATCTGAGTAAGCGGGCTGGTGCATATCTGTTTCTACTTCTAGGTTGACAATATAGTCGCTCCCAATGAGTTCTTCCTCCTCCATACACCCATGGAATGCATAGACCCTGATGTCCTTTAGAATTACTTTTCCCATCATAGACTTTTCAGTAAATATAATAACGCTCTAATTATATTTAAAAAATTTAGCTTTTAATATCTTTGATAAAATATAACATGTCAAAAAAGACCCTAAACTTTATTGAACACATCATAGAGGAGGATTTAACTTCAGGACTGTCACCAAAGCTTTTGAGGTTTAGGTTTCCTCCCGAGCCAAATGGATACCTCCATATCGGACATGTTAAGGCTATTTGCTTGAATTTTAATTTGGGTAAAAGATATAAAGCACCTGTAAACTTGAGGTTTGACGATACTAATCCCGCTAAGGAGGAAAGCCACTATGTAGAGGCGATAAAGAAAGACATAGAGTGGCTGGGATTCAAATGGGACAAAGAATGTTATGCCTCAGATTATTTTCCCCAGCTTTACGAATGGTCTAAGTATATGATCACTAAGGGTTTAGCATATGTTGACTCTCAAACTTCTCAAGAAATATCAGATCAAAAGGGTACGCCAACCCAGCCTGGCACAAACAGTCCCTTTCGGAATCGTTCAGTTGATGAAAATTTAGTTCTTTTCAAGGAGATGCGGGATGGAAAACACAAGGAAGGGGCTCATGTACTTAGAGCGAAAATTGATATGACCTCAGCTAATATGCTCCTTAGGGATCCCATTATGTACCGAATATTATACAAAACACACCATCGAACAAAAGACGACTGGTGTATCTATCCGATGTATGACTGGACCCATGGAGAGTCAGACTTTATAGAACAGATCAGCCATTCCTTATGTTCATTGGAGTTTAAGCCTCACCGTGAGCTTTACGATTGGTTTCTTGATTCACTATCTCCATTGGATTCAATCCGACCCAAGCAAAGAGAGTTTGCAAGGTTGAACCTTTCGTACACGGTAATGAGTAAGAGGAAATTAAAAGCACTTATTGATCAATCTTATGTTTCTGGATGGGATGACCCTAGAATGCCGACCATAAGTGGATTGAGAAGAAGAGGCTATACTCCCGAATCCCTAAATAACTTTGTCAACACAGCAGGAGTAGCCAAAAGGGATAACATTATTGACGTTTCTCTTTTGGAGTTTTGTGTTAGGGATCATTTGAACAAGATTGCTCCAAGGGTAATGGCTGTTATAAACCCAGTCAAACTTACTATCAAAAATTACCCTGATGGGCAAACTGAAATGCTAAAGGCGGAGAACAACCCCGAGGATGATAAAGCAGGATTTAGAGAAATTCCGTTTTCTAGAAGTTTATTCATAGAAAGAGAAGACTTNAAAGAAGAGGCTAATCGAAAGTTTTTTAGGNTGACCCTCGGTAAAGAAGTTAGATTAAAGAATGCATATATCATNAAAGNAGAAAAAGTATTAAAAGANGNTGANGGNAACATAATTGAGATTATTTGTAGTTACGATCCNNTGAGTAGAAGCGGCTCAGGGACTGAAGAGAGCCNGAGAAAAGTGAAAGGAACCNTNCATTGGGTATCCAAAGAACACGCANAACCAATNATAGTTAATATNTATGACAGNCTTTTTTCNGTTGAAGAGCCCGACAAAAACAAAGATGAAAGCCCTNCTCGNTTTATAAATCCGNATTCTTTAAGTCANNCAAAAGGTTTTATTGAACCCGGAGTGGCCAATGCATNAGAGGGGGAAAGATTTCAGTTTCAACGTCTAGGTTATTTTATTTNGGAAAACAAAACAGCTGATGAGGTTTTAGTATTTAATAAAACTGTAGGCCTCAGGGATACTTGGAAAAAAACTTAAGCTACTCATCTGTGTTTTCTTTATTCTGTTTCTTTTCATTTTCAGCTTTCATTGCTTCTCCAATTTGATTGCTCGCAGTAAAAGACGCTACCATATTGTTTAACATATCACTTCCTGCTTGGGGAGAGTTGGGTAAAAGAATCAGGTTACTATTAGTTTCTTCACCGATGGATTGTAGAGTGTCATAGTGTTGGGTAACAACAATAAGGGCTGATGCTTCTTGAGAATTGATTCCCACATTGTTCAGTACATCAACGGACTCCTCTAGCCCCCTGGCAATCTCCCTTCTCTGATCAGCAATTCCCTGTCCTTGAAGTCTTTTGCTTTCTGCCTCTGCCTTGGCCTTTTCCACAATCAATATTCTAGCAGCATCACCTTCGTACTGAGCAGCGATCTTTTGTCGCTCCGCGGCATTTATCTTGTTCATGGCTGTTTTTACTTCACCATCGGGGTCTATATCTGTGACAAGTGCTTTGATGATGTCGTAACCGTAGTTTACCATAGCATCATTTAACTCTCCTTTTACTGCGTTAGCAATTTCATCTTTCTTCTCGAAAACGTCGTCTAGCCGCATTTTTGGGACCACTGCTCTTACAACATCAAACACATAAGAGGTAATTTGGTCTTGGGGAAAGTCAAGTTTATAAAAGGCATCATAGACATTATTAGGTAGAATCTTATACTGAACAGAGACTTTTAGCTTTACAAAAACATCGTCTTTGGTCTTAGTTTCTACAATTACATCTAACTGAAGTATNCTNAAACTAACCCGTCCTACNATTCTGTCAATAATGGGAATTTTGAAATGTAACCCGGGTTTCCTAATAGCAATGAATTTGCCAAACCTTTCAATTACTGCAGAGGTCTGTTGTTTTACGACGAAGATCCCCGAGATCAGCAATAGGAGGATTATAAATATAATTACATAAGTGGTTAGATCCATAATTTATTAATTTTGGTGATGATAAAACTTTTCAAGNCTTCTTAAAGTTACTTGATTTCCAAGGATNTCGCAAACATCAAANATATCNGGCCCNANCAAGTTACCGACAATNGCCAAACGNAAANTTTGCATGATTACTCCAAANGGTAGTTTTTCNTTTTCATTCCATTTGTGAATTTTGGATTTCCAATCTNTNATAGNNACNTNTTCTTTAGCCATTTTGCAAAACTGTGCNACAATTTTTTTNGGGTNGTTCTTTTNAATTTTANTNAATACTTTNGAATCNTANTCAGATGGGTCTTCCAAAAACATTAACGANAANCTTTTTAGGTCCNCGAGCAAAAACAATCGATCNTTCAGAACACTGTAGACGGCGTTTCTCTTTTTTTGAGACCACAAGCTCGGAAGGCATTCTAAAAACTCAGGAAAACGCTCGAAAATGATTTTTTGGTCTGTAAACNCNAAAAATTTATGGTTGATCCACTTTGCTTTTTCAAAATCGAATTTAGCACCACCCTTTTGAATCCTTTCAGTGTCAAAAACACTCAATAATTTATCCATTTTAAAAATTTCTTCATTCGTTCCTGGATTCCATCCCAAAAGAGCCAAATAGTTCATAAGNGCNTCGGGTAAAAANCCCCTTTCTTTAAATCCCTCTGATCCTTCCCAGGCCAAAGGAAAAACAGGGAATCCCATTTTTTCTCCATCTCGTTTAGACAGTTTTCCTTTTCCTTGCGGTTTCAAGATCAATGGTAAATGCATAAATTCTGGNGCTATCCAATCAAAAGCATCATAAATCAACTGATGCACAGCAAGTGATGGTAACCATTCTTCTCCCCTAATTACATGTGTGATTTCCATCAAATGATCATCAATTACATTNGCAAAATGATAAGTAGGCATGCCATCNGCTTTAATTAAGATTTTGTCGTCAACCTCTCCACTATTTATCTCAATATANCCTCTNACNCTATCNTTTACCTTTATAGTTTTTCCTTTATCCACCCTAAGTCTTACAACATATGGAGTNTCGTTTACTAANTTCTTANNTGTCTCTTCGGGTAGGTTGAGTGAATTGTTAAGGGTCATNCTGTTTTCTGCTCCATATTTGAATGTTTCCTTTCGTNTTTCGTAATNCTCTCTTATCTTGGANAATTCCTCAGGGGTATCAAAAGCGTAATAGGCTTTTCCTTNNTNAATNAGCTTTTCAATATGATNTTGATAAACATGTNTTCTTTCGCTTTGGCGGTAGGGACCAAAATTTCCCGGTTTTGAGGGGCTCTCATCAGGCACAAGCCCACACCAGNTTANTGCATCTTNAATGTATGACTCCGCATTCTCGACTATTCGGTTTTGGTCNGTATCTTCAATTCTCAGTATCAAGCGCCCTTTGTTTTGTTTAGCAAAAAGGTAATTGTATAAAGCGGTCCGAATTCCTCCAATGTGAAGTGGACCAGTTGGGCTGGGAGCAAATCTAACGCGAATACTCATTCTTTTTTTTGTCAAAGATAACATCAAGTGCTACCNTAATGAAATTATTTGTTTTTTCTTTGTTTTATATTTGAAAAAAAAAGCTTGATTAGGTTTAATCACGANAATTTCCTTACCCTACCNGNGGCAGATCTTCANCAATGGTTGATANGTATCGCATTANGCGAGGGNTATNCNGTTGAAGAGGTTGNATATAATTTTGTTGATGNAAANACCCTGTTNTCGCTTAATAAAAAATATCTTAATCANGNGACCCACACCGATATTATTACATTTGATTATTCAGAAAGCAAGGCCATTAAGGCNGAGGCTTACATATNNNTNGATGCNTTGAAAAAAAANGCAGNNNNATATTCGCAAACAATTGAAAATGAGTGCCTTAGGCTTATTTCACACGCNCTTCTTCATTGTATGGGCCATAATGATAAGACNAAGNAAGAAAAAAAGCAGATGCGTTTGAANGAAGAAGATTGTATTAATTTGTTCCACGTGAAACACTGATATGTTTGAAGGGGTATACGATTTAGTTGTTGTAGGAGGGGGGCACGCCGGTGCAGAAGCCGCTGCTGCCGCTGCCAATATGGGATCAAGAACCCTTTTGGTAACTATGAATTTACAAACCATTGGCCAAATGTCTTGTAATCCGGCCATGGGAGGTATTGCAAAAGGACAAATTGTTAGAGAAATAGATGCGCTTGGAGGGTATAGTGGAATTGTCTCGGACGAATCTGCCATTCAATTCAAAATGTTAAATCAGTCAAAGGGACCAGCTATGTGGAGTCCAAGGGTACAATCTGATAGAATGCTTTTTGCCAAAAAGTGGAGGGATGTATTAGAGCAAACTCAAAACTTAGATTTCTACCAAGACATGATTAAAGATGTAATTGTTAAAAGTGGGAAGATCGAAGGCGTTGTTACTTCCCTTGGTATTCCCATTAGATCAAAATGTGTAGTGCTGACTAATGGAACTTTTTTGAACGGCCTTATTCATATAGGAGAAAAAAATTATGGAGGTGGTCGTGCTGGTGAAAAACCCTCTACCGGCTTAACCCACAGCTTGGAAAAACTTGGCTTTGTATCAGGTCGAATGAAAACAGGAACACCCCCTCGAGTGGATGGACGCTCTTTAAATTATGATCTTATGGAAGAACAGGCTGGAGATAAAAAACCGGCAAAATTTAGTTACTCATCAACTTCCCCATTGAAGCGACAAAGAAGTTGCTACATTACACACACCAGTCCGGAAGTTCACGATCATTTACGCAGCGGGTTTGATCGTTCACCAATGTTTAACGGAAAAATACAGAGTATAGGGCCGAGATATTGTCCCTCTATAGAAGACAAAATCAACCGATTTGCTGATAAATCTAGACATCAAATTTTTGTCGAGCCAGAGGGTTGGGATACCGTAGAAGTTTATGTTAATGGTTTTTCAACATCACTACCAGAAGACATTCAATACAAAGCCCTTCGGTCTGTGAGAGGATTTGAAAATGTTAAATTTTTTCGCCCAGGCTATGCAATCGAGTATGACTACTTTCCCCCTACTCAACTCAAANATAGTTTAGAGACCAAGCTAATCTCGGGATTGTTTTTCGCAGGACAAATCAACGGGACCACAGGATATGAGGAGGCAGCTTCTCAAGGACTGATGGCTGGAATTAATGCTCACCTTAAAATTAATCAAAAAGAACCCTTTGTTNTAAAAAGAAACCAAGCCTATATCGGCGTGTTAATTGATGACCTTATTACAAAAGGAACTGAGGAACCCTACAGAATGTTCACCTCAAGGGCAGAATACAGAACCTTACTCCGACAAGACAATGCTGACCTCCGACTAACACCAATTTCTTATAATCTGGGCTTAGCAAAAAAGGAACGNTTGCTAGCTGTGGAAAAAAAAGCCTTAAAAACTGCCGAATTAATTAAATTTTTTAAAACTAAAAGTTTTTCTCCGCAAGAAGTTAATCCAATACTTAAAAAAAACAATTCATCTNCAGTAAAACAGTCTGATAAACTTAGCAAAATTTTATCTCGACCAAGACTGAGCAGAAGAGACCTCGAAAACCTCTCTTCGGTTAAAGCTTTTATAAAGGATNATAAGGTTTCTGACGAGGTGTTCGAGCAAGCCGAAATCCAGATTAAATATTCTGGTTATATAGAAAAAGAAATGGCTAATGCAGAAAAGCTCANCCGTTTGGATCACATCAAGATTCCTGACGACTTTGACTACGACNTNCTAGCTTCGCTTTCTCATGAAGCTAAGGAAAAGCTTAATTATATTAAACCCACTAATCTTTCNCAGGCTTCGAGAATTAGCGGTATTAATCCTAGCGACATAAGTGTGCTTNTGGTNAAACTGGGGCGNTAATTGTTCCACGTGGAACGTATGAGTAAGTTAAAAAAACATAAAATATTTCAGGCAACAGACCATTTGGTCAGCNNAGAAAGCTTTTCCGTTTATTGGGATTCGACCAAAAACAGGGCGTGGACAGAAGTGGAGCACCTCAACTCATTGAAGGACTATTACGAATCTTCCGAATATATTTCTCATCGCTCAAAAGCGGATTCGCTAATTTCACTTTTGTATATGTGGGGCAGGCGTATCATGCTGACATACAAATATGCGATTCTCAAAAGACACCTTCAACCCAATAGCCGTTTATTGGATATTGGTTGTGGCACAGGCTCTTTTTTGAGCTTTATGAAGAAAAAAGAGTTTGATGTTTTCGGTGTTGAAAGTAATGTTGAGGCAAGAAAAATTTGCCTTGAGAGAAACATTGTAGTTGAGCCTTCGGAATCCAAATTGACTTCAGCAAGCGTTGATGCCATTTTTCTATGGCATGTACTTGAACATTTACCCCAACCTGAAAGCAGTTTGGCAATTTATCGAGCGATCCTCAAATCTCCCGGACTTTTGGTTATTGCGGTTCCTAATTTTGAAAGTCACGACAGTTTGCATTATCAACAAGACTGGGCAGCCTTGGATGTGCCAAGACACCTATGGCATTTTACCCCTAAAGGATTAATGAAGATGGCTTATGAATCTGGTTTTGATTTGCTTCAAAAAAGTGCATTAGGGCTGGACGTATTTTATATCTGTTATTTATCTGAAAAACATAGAATGAAAGCACTCCCTTTTATCAGGGGAATTCTTAAGGGAGTGTTTTTTTCTATAAAAGCCTTTTTTACCGGCAGGCATTCTTCTTTAGTTTATGTTTTTAGGAAACGGCCTTCTTAGCGTTTAAAAGACCGCTCATAGCTAAGACAAAGTGACTGAAAAGAATTTTTGGATTAGCATTGCGTTGCAAATGATAGGAGGTGTCTTCTAACAACCTTACTATGGACAACAAATTAGTGCTATGCACATATGGAGCAAACTTTCGAATATCAAAATCAGAATGGATCTTAAGATCATATAAGGTTTCACATTGGTAGGAAATCAGCATTGTCTGACGGACAAACTCCAAGGCATAAAGCAAAAAGTCTTTTTGTTGCTCTCTTTGAAGCTCAGCAATATGATCTGCCCATTTAATCAAATCAACAAGAATGGCTGTATTTTTATGCGCACGGAATGCTGCTCTTATACATTGAATCCAAAGTTTTTCATATTCAAGTGTGTGATCTGGAGTGTTAAGATCATTCAAAACTTTCCGCCAACTTCCCCCACTCAATGATACTGTCTGAGTTGAGGCAGTCGAGGGATTACTTTTTTGAATTCCTTTTTTGATCTCCTCCGAAGTTAAGGGAATCAACTTTAGTTGTTGGCAACGCGAGACCAAGGTTGGTAACATTCCTTCTGTTTGATCACAAACCAGCAAAAAAAAACTGTTTTTTGGAGGTTCTTCCAAAAGTTTAAGTAGTTTATTGGAAGCATTTTCGGACAATTTATCTGCACCAAAAAGCACCATAACTTTGTTTCCACCATTGTGAGCTTTTAGGTACATTTTCTGATGTATTTTAACGACTTCCTCTACTCCAATCATGCCCTGTTTGTTTCCAGCTTCCAATTGACGAATCCAGTCTTGTGTAGATCCATATGGATGGCGAATTATAAAATCATCCCATGTGGATTTGTAATCATCCGAAACAGCTTTAGAGCTACTTGATCCCTTATTTACTAATGGAAATACAAAATGTAAGTCGNGATGTTCCAATAACTTTTTCGAAGGAGTTCCATTATCTTCTGCTTTCTCAATTGTTNTGAAGCCATGCAATAAACCCAAGGCAGTGTATAAAGCCAAAGGTAGAGCACCAAAGCCCTTTGAATCTATAAACATCTGACAATGAGGNGCTTGGCTCAANGAAATCATCTTTTTTAATTGNTATTTCANCGGTTCTTGTCCAATAATTTCACTTGAGTACATATTATTTTAATCCTAAAGATNATAAAAATAATCAATCCATTTGGATTTAACTTTCTTCCCAAAANTTATGTTTTGAATCCGATTAAAACCCTTTGACTAACAGTTTAAAAAAAGTATTTTTGACAAAATTTTATCATGAGAACCATCGCTAATAATGACTTTTCCAATCGAAGAGCAATAGTCAGAGTAGATTTTAATGTGCCTATTGATGATGAATTTCAGGTGACTGATTCTACTAGAATCATAGCCGCCAAAGAAACCATAGATTATATTCTAAACCAAGGAGGCAGTTGTATTTTGATTTCTCACTTGGGCCGACCCAGCGGCAAGGACCCAAAACTCTCATTAACCCACATAGTGAGCAAGGTAGAGAAGATTCTTCAAGTTCCTGTGGCTTTCTTTGGGGATTGCATAGGTGCTGAGGCTGAACAAGCTACGGCTTCACTTCCGCCTAGAAGCGTTATTCTTATGGAAAATCTGCGTTTTTACAAAGAAGAAACTGATGGAGATTTGAATTTTGCTAAAGGCTTGTCAAAGCTGGGAGATTGCTATGTCAACGACGCTTTTGGAACGGCGCATAGAGCACACGCCTCTACCACCATCATGGCTCAATTTTTTAAGGAAGATAAATTCTTTGGTAGGTTGCTTGAAAAAGAAGTTAATGCCATAGATAAGGTCATGAAAGCAGGTGAGCAACCTGTTCTTGCAATTCTTGGTGGCGCTAAGGTCTCCTCCAAAATAACTATTATTGAAAATATGTTGGACAAAATTAATCACTTGATCATCGGCGGTGGAATGGTATACACTTTTTCCAAAGCACAAGGAGGCAGAGTTGGGCAGTCGATTTGTGAAGATAACTATTGCAACTATGCATTGGAGTTGCTTGAAAAAGCTGAATCTAAAGGGGTGGAAGTCCACCTTCCAAAAGATGTAATAATTGCAGATGATTTTTCAAATGATGCCAATAAAAGGGTGTGTAAAGTAGGCGAAATCCCTGACGAATGGCAAGGGTTAGATGCAGGACCTGAAACTCTAAAAAACTTTGAAAAGATCGTTATGCAGTCTAAAACTATTCTCTGGAACGGGCCACTTGGTGTTTTTGAGTTTGAAAATTTTTCACACGGAACCTTTACACTGGGAGAGTTCATAGCTAATAGTACTTTGGCAGGAGCTTTTTCTTTAGTTGGAGGTGGAGACTCTGTGGCAGCGGTTAAGCAGTTTAGATTTGAGGATAAAATGAGTTATATTTCTACTGGTGGTGGCGCCATGTTAGAAAGTCTTGAAGGAAAAACATTGCCTGGGATTGCCGCCCTATTGGAATAATCCTCAATATCATGAAAAAAGCGGCCTTTTTTATAATCATAATTTTTATTTCATCTTGCAAGGAACAAAAAACTAAACTGAGGTACTTGCCGGATTCCAATGCCAATATCAATGAATTGACAGTAGTGATGCCTGAAAAAAGTTGGGCAGGAGCATTGGGAAAAAAAACCCGCACACTTTTGGAAACCCCCTATGAGGGTTTGCCCTTTAATGAACCGCAGTTTACACTTAAGTACTTGCCCCCTAAGATTTTTACGGGCTTTGCCAGAAACAGTCGGAGCATCTTATGGTTTGTCAGAGACTCCTTAGCACGATTCCAACTTTCGGAGGACTTAATGGCTCAACCCCAGACCGTGGCAAAGGTAACGGGAGAAGACGATGACGTTCAAGCCTTTTTTTTAGAGGAAAATATCGATCTTTTTAAAGCGGTATTAACTGAAAGAGAGCGCAAAGAAAAATCTAGAAGGATCAAAAAATCTCCCACTAAAGATAGAGATTTTCAGGAGCGATTCAGCATATCATTGATTTACCCCACAGCATATAAGACCGTAAAGGACACGACCAATTTCATCTGGATCCAAAAAGAGATACCAAAGGGACATATGAATTTGGTGGCCTACAGTCTTCCTCTTTCAGGCTTGACGGGGAATATTAAACAACGCATACCCGAAATCAGGGACTCCATAGGAAAGACTTATATCCCTGGCAGACTTAAAGGCTCCTATATGATCACCGAAAAAGCCTATCGCCCCTTCTATTACAAGACTGAAAAGGAGGGAAGGTTAACCTATCTGACAAAGGGCACATGGGAAGTCGCCAATGATTTTATGGCGGGACCCTTTGTCAATTATATGATAAAAGACACCTTAAGAAAGAGATGGATGGTGATAGAGGGCTTCGTTTTCGCACCTGCTTCCAACAAAAGGGATCAGATGTTTGAACTCAATACCATTTTAGACGCAGTGGTTTTTAAGTAGACTACTTTTTGTCTATTTTGGCGTCAGATTTATCTTCGTCCTCTTTGGTAGCGTTTTTAAATTCTTTAATACCGCTTCCCAATCCTCTCATCAGCTCAGGGATTTTTCTACCACCAAACAACAAAAGCACAACAACAACTATAAGAATGATTTGTGGAGCACCTATCATACCTAAAGAGTAAATCATTGAATACATGGTTTATAATTTTAGTAAAAGTAAATAATTATTCGATGCAATCGAAATTTCTTTCCTAGGCCTATAATTTATTTTTAAGGGGTAAACACTATCTTTGTAATCAATGGCAAAAGAAAAAAAAAAGAAAGGGTTTTGGATTCAAAGCCTGTTGAATCGCTATCGTTTGGTGGTTATTAATGAAACCACCTTTGAGGAAAGGTTTTTCTTCAGAGTTTCGCGGCTCAACATTTTTCTATTGGTAGTGCTTTTTGTTACTTTCATTACCATTGGGTCTTTTTTTTTGGTAGCCTACACCCCGTTAAAGGAGTTTATCCCAGGCTATACCAGTCTTTTTATTAGAAAAGAGGCCATTAGAAACACCTTTCTGCTCGACTCTATCAATTTAGAATTTCAAAAACAAGACCGGTTTATTAAATCTATAAAAAGCGCTCTAACCGGAGAAACTGATTTGGAAGAAAATTCCTTCCTCATTGCTAAAGATCAGTCGCCGGAGCTGCTCAATTCTGACAATACCCTGTCTGAGGCAGATTCTTTGTTGCGTTTAGAAGTCATACAAGAAGATAAGTACAATGTAATTCCCAATGACCTGAGCAATGTAAAGTACCTCCTTTATTCTCCAGCAGCTGGCCCAATTTCACAAAAGTATGACGCCGATAAAAGGCATTTTGCCGTTGATATTGCACTGGAAGAGCATGCACCAGTAATGGCAGTAGCCCATGGAACCGTTATTTTTGCAGAATGGACTGCCGAAACGGGTCACGTAATTATTGTAAAACACGACTATGGATTGTTGTCAGTTTACAAACACAATTCTTACTTGGAGAAATCACAAGGAGATTTGGTTAGAGCAGGAGAAGTAATTGCTAAGTCAGGGAATACCGGAGAATTGTCTACAGGCTGGCACCTTCATTTTGAACTTTGGTTTAATGGATATTCAGTAGACCCTACTAATTTTATTGAATTTTCGCATGCTTTATGATAAAAAAGATTGGAGCGAAAATTCTCGCCAAATTCATTCATCATAAAAACCAAAAGTGGATAAAAAATCCCCTTTATGCCCAACAAAAGACATTTGATTTTCTGATACAAAAAGCCAAATCAACAGATTTTGGACGTGACCATGGTTTTAATAAAATCAAGGATTATAAAGATTTTCAAGCTTCAGTACCAATACGTGATTATGAGGGGCACAGGGTTTATGTAGATAAAATGTTGGAAGGAGCAACTTCCGTATTGTGGCCTGGCAAACCTCTTTATTATGCTAAAACAAGCGGGACTACTTCCGGTGCAAAATACATTCCCTTGACCAAAGATTCTATGCCCACCCACATTACTGCTGCACGGGACGCGCTGTTAAATTATATCTATGAAACAGGAAAAACCGACTTTGTCAATGGCAAACAAATTTTTCTCCAGGGGAGTCCCACGCTTAAAAGTAAAAACAGGAATGTCATCGGCAGGTTATCCGGAATTGTTGCCCACTATGTTCCTAATTATTTGCAGAAAAACAGGATGCCTTCTTGGGAAACGAATTGCATAGAAGATTGGGAAGCCAAAGTTGATGCCATCGTTAGGGAAACTTTGACAGAAAATATGAGCTTGATTGCAGGGATTCCCTCTTGGGTACAAATGTATTTTGAGAAACTGATTGAAAAAACTGGTATATCCGTAGGAAATACATTCCCAAACTTTTCACTATTCGTCTATGGTGGGGTCAATTATGAACCTTACCGCCCTATGTTTGAAAAACTCGTAGGTAGGAAAGTAGACAGCATTGAGCTCTTTCCCGCATCCGAAGGGTTTTTTGCCTACCAAGACCAACAAAATGACAAGGGGCTGCTTTTGTTATTAAATAATGAAATTTTTTACGAATTTATCAAAGCCGATGAGTTTGGGGAAAAAACCCAAAAAAGACATACTCTGGGGGAGGTCGAACTAAATGTCAATTATGTTTTAATCCTTTCAACCTCCGCAGGTTTATGGGCCTACAACATAGGGGATACAGTTCGTTTTGTCTCTTTGAAGCCCTATCGTTTGGTAGTGACAGGCAGAATTAAACACTTTATTTCTGCTTTTGGAGAGCATGTTATCGGAAAAGAGGTTGAAACGGCGATGCAAAAAGCTTCTCAAGAAAGTGAGGTCCAAGTCAAAGAATTTACGGTTGCTCCTAAAATTGATCCAGAGGAGGGACTTCCCTATCACGAATGGTTTATCGAATTTGAAAATCCTCCCCAAAATACAGAGAATTTCGCCCAAAAACTTGATCAATCAATGCAAGAACAAAATGTATACTACGAAGATCTCCTAAAGGGAAGCGTTTTGAGAACATTGGTTATCACTACTGTTGCTGACGGAGGTTTTCAACAATACATGAAAAGTATTGGAAAATTGGGAGGACAAAACAAAGTTCCGCGTTTGTCCAATGACAGAAAAATTGTTGATAAATTGCCTTTAAAGTAAATTATGTACACTAATAATGTCCATCAAAAGAGATTTCAAAAAACCCTTGCTTTTTTGAATCAAAATATTGATAAAGGATCGCACATTTTAGATTTGGGAGTTCAAAACCCAATGTCTGAATTAATGAAGGCTAGTGGCTACAAAGTTGAAAATACCCAGGGAGAGGATTTGGATGAAGACCAAGCTGGACTGATCAATTCCAATGCAGAGGTGGCAACTGCTTTCGAAATATTGGAACATCTGCTTTCCCCTTATGAAGTTTTAAAGAGCATAAGGGCCAAAAAACTTGTGGTTAGCGTTCCATTAAAAATATGGTTTTCAAGTGCTTACAGAAGTAAAACGGATTTGAGAGATCGCCATTTTCATGAGTTTGAAGATTGGCAGTTCAATTGGCTTTTGGAGAAAACAGGCTGGAAAATTGTGGCAAGTCAGAAATGGACCAATCCACCTGAATCATTTGGTATTCGATCCTTGTTGAGGTATTTTATACCCAGGCATTATATTGTTTATGCAGAAAAAATCAACTCATAAATCTTGAAAATTTACATTGTCATACCCGCCCACAATGAGGAGGACAATATTGGAAGAACTTTGTCCTCTCTGGTAAACCAAGAGCTTAAACCCTCTCAAGTGGTGGTGGTCAATGACAACTCAACCGATCGAACATCAGAAATCGTCGAAGGTTTTACCCAACAATACTCTTGGATGCAGCAGATTTACAAAAAATCATCGGATAAACACCTTCCTGGTGAAAAAATAATAGAGGCTTTTTACCATGGCTATGGGATATTGGGAGAAGATTATGAGATAATCTGCAAATACGATGCAGACATGGTTTTTAATTCAAACTACCTATTGAGGCTATCACGGCACTTTAAAGGAAATAACCGGCTGGGGATGGCAGCGGGGCAGTGTTACATTCAAAAGGATGGTCAATGGATTTTGGAAAACCCCAATAAAGATGACCACATTAGGGGGGGGCTCAAAGCCTATCGAAAAGAATGTTTTCTGGAAATCGGTAAAATAGCAAGGTCAATTGGTTGGGACACGCTCGATGAATTGATGGCCCAATATTATGGTTGGGAATTAAAAGTGGACACCTCACTAAAAGTAAAACACCTAAAACCCACGGGGTTTAAGTACAGTCCCGGTGCTACACAGTTACAGGGTGTCGCTACTTATCGGATGAGGCTGAGTTTTCTTTTAACACTAATCATTGGATTTAAGCGTGCGTGGCTCAAGCAAGAAGCAAGAGTTTTTTTCAGCTATATCAAAGGATTTTTAGATGCTAAAAGAGAATCATTACC
>NZAX01000052.1 GCA_002687665.1 Flavobacteriaceae bacterium | reverse complement strand
AATCCTTCCTATTCTTTTGATCGCAATGCCGAATATCAAATGAAAATTTTGAGCAGTTACAGCAAAGCTTTTATTGCGCCGGGTCTATATCAGTTGTATGATCCCTTCTATGGTAATGATGATTTAATGCCTGAGAATAATCTAAGTTTTGAATTCGGTTCCGAGTTTAGATCCAACCAAAATACATTTTCTGCGGTATACTTTAATCGTAAAGAAGATCCTACACTTATTTTTGGACCCCCTGTTGAAGGATACTTATACGGTAGATATTCCAATTCAGATAAGGAAATATACTACAGAGGGATGGAACTTGCTTATGATTTTCAGCTATTTGACTCAGTCAAAGCCCGCTTGAATTATATTTTTACTGAGACCACCAATGGTGATTTAAGGGGAATCCCCAAACATGCAATCAATGGGGTAATGGATTTTCCACTATCAGATCAAACAAATATTAACTTGTTAGGTCAATATTCTGGGGAGCGCATTGCAAATGATAGCAAAACCTTACTGGAAGCTTACTCATTATTTACTTTTCAGTTAAATCATGAATTAAAAAAACCAAATGCTAATTTATTTTTGAGCGTTTATAATCTATTTGACACAGAATATATAATAATTCCACAATATGCAACAAGGGGAAGAAATATTCTAACAGGGATCTCAATTCAGTTTTAGAGGAGGGAAATCCTTAAGAGTGGAAAGAGAACGTTTTTGAATAAATTTAGGATCATCAATCATATTTTCTAGAGGGAATAAAGGTTTTTTAATCTTATATCTAGAGGACTCTTGGATGATATGATTTAGAGCCAATGCTAAAAGTGGTTCAGAGCTTTCCCCCAATGTACCCATGTTTGTAAGGTCTTCAGTAAGTTTAAGCTCCTCTTGTGGCGCCAAACCATCTGCATAATTATAGAAGTCTTGACTATTGGCACTGTAAAAAGTCATGCAGGAAATGGCATAGGTATGGTCGGGGTTTTTAGTCCTATTATTATCAATATAATCGTATAATGCTGCAGGGCCTCCAACATTTTTTCCATAGGTATTATCACCCACTTGAATTACATTGATATAAGGAGATAATCCATTGACTACAAGCTCACTGGCTGATGCACTTCTTCCAGAGGTTATAATGTAAACTTGATTTAAATTTAATGAGTTGATAGCGGCTCCATCATCCAACTTATCAGTGAAATTTACTCTTAGATTATCAGAGAAGCTTTCAGGATCTGAATTAAAATAGGCTGTAAGTTTTCTATTCCATAAATATTTAGCGAAAACTTCACCGTTAAATTGTCCAGTGATCATACCAGCTAGATTGACTGCAGAACGGACTAATCCTCCACCATTGTATCTTAAATCGAGAATGAGTTCATTGATCTGATTGGATTGGAAATCTGAAAAAACATCATTGAGGTCATCGTCAAAACCATCGGCAAATTGATTGTACATAAGATATCCAATCTTTTTATCTCCACTTTCAATGATTTTATTAATTTGAATTGGATTGCTTTGAAATTCTTCAGTTTTTGTTAATTCAATATTTTTACCATTAGGCACTAGAAGGTTGTTGCTCAGTTCAGCCATATTCAAAGTATAATTCAAATTATCTCCGAAAAGTAATTCTCTATAATTACTCAAATTGAGTTTTTGACCATCCACTCCAGTAAATATATCTCCTCTTTTTATGTCCTTAGTAGCAGCATCGGACCCCTCCAATATGTAGGTTACAACACCCAAAATACTGTCATCTGAGCCATATCTAGAAAGTATGAATTCTAGACCATTATTGGCGTCAATTCCTTTTATTGAGTTTTCTATATCCTCATAATTGGAACTTATAGAACTATATTTATCATCCTGGTGTTTAAGAGATTCGAAAAAGGCTTCGGGCTCAGGATAGGATTCGATCAATTCCTTATATTTTGCCGATCCAACTGGTTTGATATCATCAGATAAATTAGGCACTTCCTCTTGCCATAAATAATAGTCATTTAGAATCTCCCAGATGAACTGGTGGATTCTAAAATATTTCTCACCTGTGTAGCTTTGCTTACATTCATTATTAATTTCTAATAAAAAACTTATTGTATTTTCAGTGACATCAATTTTAGAAACATTTCCAATAATATCAGAACCAATTAATAAATTTAGACTATCGGAATTTATAATTTCGTATTTTCCCTTAATACGTTTTTCCAAGTAACTTAGGTAAAAAGCATTGTCTTCTAAAAAATGAATATTTATTGCTTTACAATCAGTATCTGATTTATCCGAGTTTTGAGAGGAGTTATTCTTGTTCAAATTCCATGATCCTAAAATTAGACCTGGGTTTTCACTTATATTTGAAACATTATTGACATTTAGTTCAGCTTCATTTTCATTTGTAATGTCTTTGTCTTTGGAGCAAGAAGCCCACAAAAAGAAAATTAAATAAATAAAAGTATAATGGGAATGTTTCATTTTAAATGTTTGTGAATATCCAAAACTACATATTTCATGCCAATTTTTCTATTTTTACAATTATTAAGAAAAATTTGTACCCTTTGAATGGGTGAGAAATTTTTCAAGACAGTTCCTACTATATCATATTCATGAATAAATATTTTTTACTGATCCTGCTTTTTATTTTTCCAGTTGTGGTTTTGGGTCAATCTATTTTTGAAAAGTACCAAAATAGCCGGGAGGTAACTTCAATCAGTATCAATCCTAAAATGTTTCAACTATTGGGAGCCATGTCTTTGTCCTCTTCTGATTCAGAAGATAAAGCTTTGTTAGATATGATCAAGGGAATTACTAGTTTCAGGGCCTTGATCACCGATAAAGAATTAATTAGTAAAGAAATTAATTTATGGGTAAAACAAGAGGCTATTGATAAAAATCTGAATTTGATGGTGTCTTTGAAAGAGTTGAATACAGACCTGAGTGTATATGTCAAAGAAGATGATTCAGAGGAAAAACTAAAAAGCTTATTGATGTTTTCGAAAGGGGTCTTTAATTCAGTGCCTGAGGCTCAAATTAAAGGTAAAAAAATAGAGACAATTATATTATTGATTGAGGGGGATATAGAGATAGAAAAAATCGCTAAATTGATCTCTAAAATGGATTTACCAGGAGGAAAACAGTTGAAAATGTCAGGTATTTAATTGGTTTTTATGAAATACCTATATAATTAAAGGGGGTTATTTCTTTTAACTCGTCTTTAATCTCATCCCTTAACTCAAGACCATCAATAAATTCGTGAATAACTTTTTTGTTGATCACAGTTTGTGTCCTGGTAAAATCTTTTAGTACTTCGTATGGATTGGGAAATTTCTCCCTTCGTAAAATGGTTTGTATAGCTTCAGCCACAATCGACCAATTTTGATCTAAATCGGCCTCAATTTTGGTCTGGTTGACATTCAGTTTTTTTAAACCTTTAAGCATTGACTTCAAGGCGATAAGTATATGTCCGAACGGAACCCCTATGTTTCTTAATACCGTGCTGTCAGTTAAATCTCTTTGCAATCTCGAAATGGGTAGTTTAGTAGAAAAGAAGTTAAGAAGAGCATTTGCTATTCCTAAATTACCTTCAGCATTTTCGAAATCAATAGGATTAACTTTGTGGGGCATGGCAGAGGAACCAACCTCGTTTTCTTGTATAACTTGCTTGAAATAATCCATTGATATGTAGGTCCAAATATCCCTATTAAAGTCAATAAAAATGGTATTAATTCTTTTGAGTGCATCACATAGCGCTGCAATACTGTCATAATGTTCGATTTGGGTGGTAGGAAAGGAGTAATTTAGGCCCAATTTTTCCTCAACAAATTTTTTTCCAAAGCTTTTCCAGTCAATGGTGGAGTAAGCCACCTGATGGGCATTAAAATTACCCGTAGCCCCTGAAAATTTTGCAGAATTCTGTACTTGCATTAAGCTGGCCTTTTGTAATTCCAATCGATTCAAAAAAACAGCAATTTCCTTACCCAGTGTGGTTGGAGAGGCAGGTTGACCGTGGGTTCTGGATAACATAGGGGTATTGTTACAAGCTTCTGAGAGTTTTGATAATGCCTCTAAAACGTCCTCCAGATGAGGAAAATATTCTTTTTGGAGAGCCGCCTTGATAGATAAGGGGATTGCAGTATTATTAATATCTTGAGAAGTTAAGCCAAAATGAATAAATTCTTTGTATTTACCCAAATCGATTTTGTCAAATTCTTTTTTTATAAAGTATTCTACTGCCTTGACGTCATGATTAGTAGTTTTTTCAATTTCCTTTACTTTTTTTGCGTCATCTTCTGAAAAGTGTTTGTATATACTTCGCAAATCCTCAAAAACACCTGTGTTTATTTGTTCAAGCTGAGGAAGTGGAATTTCGCAAAGGGCAATAAAATATTCGATTTCTACCCTTACCCTGTATTGGATCAAAGCTTCTTCAGAAAAGTATTTGGATAAACTTTTGGTTTTTCCGCGATAACGCCCGTCAATAGGAGAAATGGCGTTTAATGGGTTGAGTTTCATATGGCTATTAATCGATACAAAGATAAAGTATCTTAGTGTAAAGTGAGATTAAAATTGATGAGATTTGTCATTCCAATGCCAATAAAATTTGAACGCAGTTAGGGTGTTTTCTAGAATTGTAAAACTCGGTATTCTTCGTAACATCCACTGATAGCCTCTAAAATTTGTAGGTCATTAGATTCCTTAATAAAGGTGTCTGAATAATTACAGTTTCGTAGAATTTCATCTAAATCAATACGATCAATATTTAATAGTTGAGTAATTATTTCACGATCAAACTTTGATGCCAAAAGATCTTTAAGCCCATCATTTTCCCTCATTTTCTTTAATTTTTGCATTTGAACCCCTTTATTCCCAAAAAGGTTATGTAAAAAATCAACGGGATTAAAAATAGCAGCAAAAGTTTTGTTAATTGCTCCTGGGTTTCTGTTTCCTCCCTCGTATCCTGCATTAGGTATTCCAGGTATCCGGTACCTACCAGCAGAGTTAATAGGTACATTTTTCACATCGATATCCAAATAACCTGTCAACTGATAGGGACGCAATATGATCTCTTCAAGAGCATAGGCCAATTGTGTGATTTTAAAATTTGAATTCCCAAATTTTATCATGTCTTGGGTGACAGCGATCTTAATTGACTTATATCCCAAATAGGAAAAATAAAGCGTGTCATTGACTTGAGCACGAATTTCAAATTTACCTTTCTTATCTGTAGTCGTTCCTTCAACCAGATTGAGATTCAGCACATGCACACTTTCCATTGGGAATCCAGTTGCATCATTTTCCACTACACCATTGAGATATTGTATTTGATTTTGGCTCATAACTATCATTCCATAAAAGGAACAAATAATTAACATGAGTCGCTCTCTCATCTTTTAATACAATTTACTATTATTAGCATTAAAATTAACAAATTAGAAATCAAATAGAATTTTAACTTTTCAGAAATCCTACTAATTTCTTAAAAGCTCTCGCACGATGACTTATTTTATTTTTTTCATGCATTGTCAGTTGAGCAAAAGTGAGTTCATGTTTTTCGGGTATAAAAATTGGATCATATCCAAAACCGTATTGGCCTTTTGGGCTTGTCGAAATTTCTCCCTTAATGACCCCCTCAAATAAGTATTTATTCCCTTCAAGTATTAAAGCAATTACAGTTTTAAATAGGGCTCGACGATCATTAACTCCCTTTAATTCACTTAGAAGTTTATCGGTATTATCCTTTGCAATTTTTTGGTTTCCTGCGTATCTTGCCGATAATACGCCGGGTCTTCCTCCTAATGCATTAACCATCAATCCACTGTCATCGGCAAAACAATCTTTTTTAAAAATATTAAAAATTGAGGTGGCTTTGATCAATGCGTTTTCCTCCAGCGTTGTCCCTGACTCTTCAATTTCGGTATTGAAATTTAGGTCGGTTAGACTTTTTATAACATAGCCTGAGGGCAGGATTTTAGTGATTTCTTCAACTTTGTTTTGATTGTGTGTTCCAAAGATGAGTTGCATAATTACTAATTGTGATGGTATGGTTCATTATTTAATAAGGTATTGGCCCTATATAGTTGCTCTAACAAAAATACCCGAACCATTTGATGAGAAAATGTCATGCTTGATAATGCAATTTTTTCTTGACATCGATCATAGATTTCATCAGAAAATCCGTAGGGTCCACCCACAACAAAAACCATTCTTTTGTGAGCACAAGATCTTCTATTGCTTATGTATTTGGAAAAGCTAACGGAATCAAATGATTTCCCTCTTTCATCGAGAATAATGGTCCAATCTCCTGGCTTTAATTTTTCAAGAATTGACGCTCCTTCTTTTTGTTTTTGAATTTTTTCACTAATTTTTCCTTTCTTTTTTAACTCAGGAACAATCTGAATTTCCAAACGGTGATATCTATTTATCCTTTTAATGTAGTCTTCCATCAAAGAAATTATTCTTGAATCGTTGGTTTTTCCAACCAAAACTAGTAGTGTATGCATGTCACAAATTTACAAACACAAATAGATTTGTTTTATCTTTGATCAAAGTAAATTTTCTTGAAAGAAAAATTAAAAAAAATCCCAATTGTTAAAAATCTAGTTGGGCTCTTAGAAGCTTTAAAGCTTCCTGGCTACATAGGTTTTTCTTTCTATGATCTTCTTGAAATGTACATTTCAGGAATTGTTAAAGGTGCCCTGTCTTCTAGAGCGGGAAGTATTTCTTTCAGTTTTTTTATGGCGCTTTTCCCTTTTTTACTTTTTATATTAAACCTTATTGCTTTTATACCAATTGATAATTTTGACGCTGTACTTTTTAATTTCATAGAATTATTGTTACCTCAGGAAAGTCAGAGTTTTTTTACGGAAATTTTTAACGACATACGTCAAAAACAGCGAGCAGGACTTTTATCTTCAGTTTTCCTATTGTCTGTTTTTCTTACAGCCAACGGAGTAAGCTCAATTTTTTCAAGCTTTGAGGGATCATATCATGTCGAGCTTTCGCGTTCATTTATTCGGCAATATTTGTATTCTATGATGGTCGGAATTTTACTGGCTTTACTTTTGTTAGTTGGTGTAATGGCTCTTGTTTTTTTTGAAATATTTATTTTTAGTAATCTCGATGAATTGATTCCAAGTGAGGTCAATTGGATCAGAATAGGGCAATTGTTTTTTTATACTGTTTTAATCTATATCTCTGTTGCTATTCTTTACTATTTTGGTACTATAGAGGGTAAAAAAACGCGCTTTTTCTCTCCTGGTGCCCTAATGAGTTGCCTATTGATTCTTATAACAACTTATTTGTTTGGTATATATATTGAAAATTTTTCTACATACAATCAACTATACGGTTCAATTGGTGCACTTTTAATTTTTTTATTTTACATATGGCTGAACTCTAGTATTTTGTTGCTTGGTTTCGAACTAAATGCAACATTGAATAGGCTGAAAAATACAGGGTAAGGATAATCATGATAATGACCAAAGTTGTATTTTTAAATAATGCAGTATTACGCTGATGTTCTTCTTCCTCTATCACTTGGTAAACCCTATACATATGCGGTTACCTTGGGGGAATATGAATTCTTAAAACCAGGCTTTCGAGTTGCGGTTTCTTTTGGTAAGTCAAAAGTATATACTGCAATTATTCTAAATCTCCACCAAAAAGCCCCCCAAAGATATACTCCCAAATTTATTGAATTGATCCTTGAGAAATCCCCTAGTATTATGCCAAAGCAGCTTGAGTTTTGGCATTGGTTGTCGGATTATTATCAAAGTAATCTGGGTGATATTTTACGTGCTGCATTACCAGCGACTTTTCTTTTAGAGAGTGAAACCATTATTGTAAAAAAAGAGATTTCAAAAGAGGATAAAAATTCACTTAGTGATGATGCATTTTTGGTCTACGAAGCATTAGAGTTTAAAGCCTTAACCATTAAAGAAATCATAGAGACTCTTGGAAAAAAAAGTGTGTTGGGACTCCTACAAGATTTGTTTTCTAGAGGAGTTGTGGACATCCACCAAAAATTGAGTGAAAAGTACAAGCCCAAACTTGTCCGATATGTTCGATTGTCTCATTCTGTTCAAGAATCCAAAGGTTTTGAAGATGTTTTTGATAGACTAAAAAATGCTCCTAAGCAAATGCAATTATTGATGGGAGTTTTTAATCAAAACCCAAAGGGAGATAAATGGAAAAAGTCCAAAGAACTTCTTGACCAAACGAAGAATACTTCAGCTGTATTGAAAACTCTAATCAGTAAAGGACTTTTGGAGGAGCAGTTTCTGCGCGAGGATCGCATTCTCTATGATTTTAAAACACGAAAAAAAAGAAGTGTTTTATCTGACGCACAAAATAAGGCACTAAACGAAATCAATAATGCTTTCAAAGATAAAGCTGTGGTATTGTTTCAAGGAGTGACAGGTTCTGGGAAAACAGAGGTTTATATTGAGTTGATAAGTCAAGCTGTTGGAAGTGGAAAACAGGTTTTGTATCTCTTGCCAGAGATTTCACTTACGCCCCAAATGGTAAAAAGGCTACAGATGTTTTTTGGGGAAGAGGTTACTGTATATCATTCTAAATTTTCGGTACATGAACGGACTGAGGTTTGGAATAAGGTCATTGAAAAAAGTCCCAAAGCAAAAATTATAGTCGGAACTCGTTCTGCTCTATTTCTTCCTTTTCAAAATTTAGGTTTGTTGATCGTGGATGAGGAACATGAATTATCTTATAAACAGTTTGACCCCTCTCCTCGTTACCATGCAAGAGATAGTGCCATCATATTAGCCAGAATTCATAAAGCCAAAGTTTTATTAGGTTCGGCTACACCTTCCTTGGAAAGCTCATTTAACCAAAGATCTGGAAAATACGGCTGGGTTCAACTTCAAGAAAGGTATGGTAATGTGGAATTACCGGAGATCATTACCATAGATTTAAAATCAGCCCATAAAAAAAAGCAAATGAAGGGCGGTTTTTCTAAAATTATGATTAATGAAATGGAGCAAACTTTGAATATGGATAAGCAAATTATTCTTTTTCAGAATCAACGAGGATATTCTCCTATTATAGAGTGTTTGGACTGTGGTCACATGCCCCAGTGTCATCAGTGTGATGTTACTCTGACCTATCATCAACATACTGATCAACTTAAATGTCATTATTGTGGTTATCATATTTCAGTTCCGCAAAAGTGTCATGCCTGTGGTATGACCAATTTATCATCTAAGGGAATTGGCACTCAACAAATACAAGAACAAGTGACTAACCTTTTTCCAGAGGTTAAGGTTGCCAGAATGGATTGGGATACCACAAGGGGTAAGTGGGCTTTTGATAAGTTAATTAACTCATTTGCAACACAAGAAGTAAAAATTTTGGTTGGCACTCAAATGATAATCAAGGGATTGGATTTTCAAAATGTTCATTTGGTAGGTGTTTTAAATGCGGATCATCTGATGAATTTCCCTGATTTTAGGGCTCACGAAAGAACATATCAAATGCTAAGTCAGGTAGCTGGAAGGGCTGGAAGGAAAGTATTGAGGGGTAAAGTTTTGATCCAAACTTACCAGCCTAATCATCCTATCATTCAGCATGTGATCAATGGAAATTATGATCAGATGCTTAATCAAGAGTTGAAAGATAGAAAACAGTACTATTATCCTCCCTATAACAGACTCATCAGGATATTAGTAAATCATAGCGATATGGAGACATTAAAAAAAGCAAGTCATTGGATTGTTAATGTATTGCTTCAGTCGGAATACGGACAAGTACTTGGACCTGTTTTTCCACCTGTAGCAAGAATCAGAAACCGATATAGAATGCATATTTTAGTAAAAATTTCGGCAAATAAGTCCAGGTATCGTGTAAAAAAAATAATCAAAAAAACATTGGACCATTTTGAGTCAATTCCAATATTTAGATCATGCAAGGTTAATGTAGATATTGATCCTTATTGAAAATTGATAAAATTCTCTTTGAAAATACTCTTCTGTTTGCGGCTTAAAGGGAGCATTTCTCCATCAGTGTTTACATTCGTGGTAGTGAAATTGATTACTTTTTTGAGATTTACAATATAGGATTTATGGATTCTAATAAATTGATTTTTCGGAAGTTTGTCTAGAAAAGATTTCATAGTTGATAGTACCATATAGTTTTTGTTTTCAGTCACTACTTTTACATAATCTCCCATTGCTTCTACCCAACGAATGTTATTGGCCTGAACCTTTTCTGATTTAAAATTACATTTAAAATGAACAACATTCTCCTTTTTTTTCCGAATGATTCTTAGCAATTCGAATTTATTAACAAGTCGATCAATTGAGTTTTTGAATCGCTCTTTAGAAACGGGTTTAAGCAAACAATCTATATATCCCTTTTCATAAGATTTAATTGCATCCATTGGAGTTTTGGTAAGTAAGATGATTTCAATATAGTCTTTAAGCTGCNCCACAAAATCAAAAACACTGCAAACAGNTAGGTCAGAGGCAACTATNGCAAAATCAATTGAATTGTAATTTAGATACTCTTTTGCATTCAANGCATTTGAGAANTCAGCATCTAAGATGATTTCGGGNAAATGTTTTAATATTTGAANAAATTGTAGGCGGTCTACAGGATTAGAGTCAATGTATATGCACTTNAGTTTCACAATGGGGCAAAATTTACTACAATTACACTATAAATTTAAAAAAAAAAACTAAAAAGCAGGGATTCTCTTGGTGTAATTTAATGATTAACTTACTTTTGCATTTCCAAAAAAACTTATTGTATGAGTAATTACGAAACTGTCTTCATCTTAAATCCCGTTCTTTCTGAAAATCAGATAGAGGAGGCAGTCAAAAAGTATGAATCACTTTTGGAGTCAAAAAAGTGTAAAATTGTTCATAAAGAAGATTGGGGACTTAAGAAACTTGCCTTTACGATCCAAAACAAAAATAGTGGTTTTTACCATTTGTTAGAGTTCGAAGGAAATGGTGAAGTCATCAATGCTTTAGAGGTTGAATTTCGCAGAGACGAACGAGTAATGCGTTTTTTAACTGTTAAACTTGATGTGTACGCTAAAGAGTGGGCTGACAAACGAAAAAAAAGAATTCAATCTAAAGTTAAAGCTTAAAAAATGTCAAAAATTGATGAACAATCGACCGGTAAAAAAGAAGGGGAAATCCGGTATTTAACCCCTCTAAACATAGATACTAATACCAAGAAAAAATATTGTAGATTCAAAAGATCAGGTATCAAGTATATTGATTATAAAGATCCTGATTTCCTTTTGAAATTTGTCAATGAGCAAGGTAAAATATTACCAAGACGTCTAACTGGAACATCTCTTAAGTATCAAAGGAAAGTTTCAGTAGCAATTAAAAGAGCCCGTCATCTGGCTTTGATGCCTTATGTAGGGGATCTTCTCAAGTAAAATCTTTAAGTCATGCAAATTATATTAAAAGAAAATATAGAAAACCTTGGTTTCAAAGATGATTTAGTAAAAGTCAAAAACGGATATGGGAGAAACTATTTAATCCCTCAAGGTAAGGCTGTGTTGGCTACAGCATCAGCCAAAAAAATATTGGCTGAAAACTTAAAGCAAAAAGCATTCAAAGAAAAAAAGATCATTGATAATGCCACAGCATTAGGAGAAAAGCTCATGGATTTAGTAATTCAGATTCCTTCTAAGGTTGGTAGTGGAGAAAAATTATTTGGATCTGTTTCAGCTGCGGATTTGGTTAAAGTATTTGAATCTCAGGGACACGAAATTGATAAAAATTCTATTGCTATTCCTGGTAAAACTATAAAGCGTTTAGGAAGTTATGAAGCAAAAATTAGACTCCATAGAGAGGTTTCAATTCAATTTCCTTTCGAAGTTGTACCTGAGAAAAAATAAATTATAAAGACATCTATACCCACTTTTAGTGGGTTTTTTTTTGATTTGATTTTATGAAATACTCACGTTTGTCCAAGGAACAATTTAAGAGTCTTCATAAGGAATTTTCCATTTTTCTTGCGGCTCAATCCATTGATAAAATTAACTGGGATCAAATCAAAACAAAAAATCCTATTCTAACAGACGAATTATTAGACCAGTTTAGTGATATTGTTTGGGATCAATCACTTGATAAAATTGCTTATCTCGAAAATAGAAGCGATTATCATTTATTTTTGTTCAAATGTAAAGATGTTCAAATTGATTTGATTTTGATTCGTGTTGATGAGGACTGTCCATCACTGATGCAAAAAGATTATCAACTCTGGTTAGCTAAGAATTTTTCAGACCCTAGAGTTTCCATCTATGAGTCTAGCCGTTCTTTTACTGATAATTCTAAATTCGAAAAGTTTAAACTAATTAACCAAGGGGCTACCGTTTCAGATGGCAAAATCTACGAGGACTTGAAAAGTTTTCTTTCAAAATAATTAGAATTGTTTGATCTTTGCTTAAGATCAGCAGAATATGTCTACCGTTAAACCATCAATACCCAAAGGAACTCGCGATTTCTCACCTGTAGTTATTTCTAAGAGAAATTATTTGAAAGCCCAGTTAGCAACAGTTTTTGAGAGCTTTGGATTTCAGCCAATAGAAACCCCATCATTTGAACGTTCTGAAACTTTATTGGGAAAGTATGGGGAAGAGGGGGATAGATTGATTTTTAAAATATTAAACTCTGGAGAAAAAATAAAAAATATTGATTTACAGGCATTGCAAAACGGAGAATTATCGAAATTTTCCAATTCACTTTCACAAAAAGCACTTCGTTACGATCTCACTGTTCCTTTTGCCCGTTACGTGGCCCAACATCAAAACGATATTGTCTTTCCATTTCGTCGTTATCAAATCCAAACGGTTTGGCGAGCTGATCGCCCTCAACATGGAAGATTTCAAGAATTTTTGCAATGTGATGCAGATGTGGTAGGAGAGCGTTCCCTATGGAACGAGGTGGAGGGAGTACTACTCTATGATCGCGCATTCACAATGCTTGATCTTAAGGGTGTACAAGTCCACTTCAATCACCGTAAAATTCTTGCAGGTGTAGCCCAATTTATTGGTGCTGAATCTCAATTTATGAACTTTACTGTTGCATTGGACAAGTTGAGTAAAATTGGCAAAGATGGTGTAATCAAGGTGCTCCAGTCTAAAGGATTTACATCCAGTGCCATTGAACGTCTAAAACCATTCCTTTCACTAGAGGGAAATTTTGAAACCCAATTACGTTCTGTTGCCAAAGTACTAGAGGGGATTGAAATAGCAGAGGAGGGTATTGATGAGTTAAAATTTATTTACAACCAATTGAATCGACAACCTCTAAAAGCAGTGAATCTAAAATTTGATATCACTTTGGCAAGAGGATTGAACTACTACACGGGTCTGATACTTGAGGTAATGCCCCCGGAGGGCATTAAGATTGGTTCCATTGGTGGAGGTGGTCGTTATGACAATCTTACTGATTTATTTGGACTAAACAATACCAGTGGATTTGGTATCTCTTTTGGTTTTGATCGTATTTTTTTGGTTTTAGAGGAATTGAATCTATTTCCATCTAACTTGGAGGAAAAAGTAAAACTCATGTTCTCAAATTTTGGAGATGACTCAGTTAGTTTTTGTTTTGACCAGTTGATAAAACTTAGAGATAAACACTTTCCTTGTGAACTTTATCCCAAGCCTGTCAAACTAAAAAAACAGTTAAATTATGCTAATGAAAGATCCATCCCAAACGTTGTGATCCTTGGTTCAGAGGAAATGCAAAAAAAAGTTTTTGTATTGAAAAACATGGTGAGTGGCAATCAGAAAGAGTATCCTATTGATCAAATGTTCGATATTTTACTGGACTTAGACTAATCTAATTTTTCCATAGTTGGCCTTTTATACTTTTCAAAGGGTTGCTTTAGCAAACTTTTTATTTGACTGTTTTTTTTCTCATCAGGGAAAACGTCTACACCATAAATAATTTTTTCTCTCCCATAGTTACTGAAAGTTCCAAGCATTCTGTCCCATATGGAGAAGATGTTTCCAAAATTAGTGTCAGTATAGGGCAAACGGTAATGGTGGTGAATTTTGTGCATGTCGGGAGAAACGATAATATAACTGATCCACTGATCAAGCTTTTTAGGTAATCTGATATTAGCGTGATTGAATTGTGTAGATACCAAAGACAAGGCCTGGTAGAGCATGACAATGCCAATAGAGGTGCCTATAATAAAAACACCCAAAAGGGTAAATAAAAACCTTATAATACTTTCCAGTGGGTGATGTCTGTTTGCAGTCGTAGTGTCTACATTGGGATCGCTGTGGTGAACCAGATGAATCATCCACAGTGGTTTGATCCGATGTTCGGTATAGTGAGGAAGATATGCTCCAACAAAATCTAATAGCAAAACTCCCAAAATTATTTCACCCCATAATGTTAGACCCGGAATCCATTGTAATAGTCCAAAATTGTTGTGAATAGTCCAGTCCGAGGTGTTCAAGAGTAAAAATGCCATTGACAGGTTAATGACAATGGTAGTAAGTGTAAAAAAGAAATTTGGAATTGCATGCTGCCACTTTTTGTAATTGAATCGAACCAATGGAAATAGACCCTCTAAAAACCAAAAAATAGTTATTCCTCCAACAATTAATATACTCCTATGGATGGTAGGAATGTTTTCAAAATAATTGATTAACTCGTACATTCAATTTATCTTATATTAAAGGTAATCCATTTATTTAAAGTGAAGAAATCTTTAATTTTATGTGTCAGGTTGTTTATATTTTACTCTTCTTGAGTTTCTTCTTCTGTTTCAGTTTTTTCGGGAGCTTCTCCAAGATTCAATCTTATAGCGAGTTCATGCCCATTGAGGTTGAGTCCGGAAAGAGTTGAATCCATATAAGTATCGTAAGCATATCCAATAGATATTTTTTCCCCGATACCTACAGAGGTAAGAAATGAAAAAACAGAGCCTGATTTAAATGAAATCCCAATGTCAAATTTATTGAGATATGAAACCCAACTATTGAAATCAATTGAATTAGGAAGTCCTTCACCTTTCCTGTAGATAACATTGGGTTTAATTGCAAAATCTTCATTGATGTTGAACTCTGCTCCCCCTGCAAGGTAGATGTGAATTCTGTCCCTAGATTGAATTATGACGTCTTCGTCTCTTCTTGAGTTGAATAATCTGGGCATGGAACCGGAAACATATAAATTGGCCATTTTAAATAAAAAACCTACTCCCATATTGGGATTAAACCTACTCAAGGATTTTTGGGCTGGATCAGGAATATTGGTAGAGCCCAATAGAGGAGTCGGGTCTGCACTGTATGAATTCCCACCCCCTTTAATTCCAAGAAATACAGCACTATCATTCCCCAAGGTGAGTTTGTAGGAAAAGTCAATAGTTATCATCGTCTGATTTTCTATAAAAATTTTATCAGAGATAATTGATACTCCTAGTCCCACATTATTACTCCTCGCGAAGGAATATGAAAAACCTGTAGTCTGTGGACTGTCCTCTATAGTGTTCCACTGATTTCTTGATGTCAGAGAAAAAACATGATTCCCCTCAGACCCAGCAAAAGCAGGGTTGATCAAATTCATATTGAAGTTATAAAGTGAGAGATATCCGTCTTGCTGACATAAGAGTGCCAGTGGAAATAGGAAAAACAGATATCTTAAAATCATTTATTATCTAGCTAAATAGACAATGCCCTGATAATCGGGATTTCCATTTCTGTTAAAATCGATCAAGTAATAATAACTTCCCTCGGGAAGGTCTTCATTGTTGAATTGTCCAGACCAATTATTTTGATAATTAACTTGATTGAATACTAACTGTCCCGATCTGTTATAAATCCATACTTCATTATCAGGGTATCGCAAAAATGAATCGTCTTCCCACTGATCGTTTATTCCATCTCCATTGGGGGAGAAAAAGTCAGTAATTTTTAAACCAATTGATGCATAGTCAGAACACTTACTAAGGGAATTGTATGGGTCAGCACCACAACTGTTTTCATCAATATTTACAAATCCATCACCATCAGTATCGTTATAAGGATTGCAATTATCAGCATCCAATTCATCTACCACCCCATCTTTATCACAATCATTGGTCAAGGAATCATAGGCGTCAAATAGCCCGTCACCGTCAAGATCATCGTCTGCAGGATTTCCATTAAAATTGGTGTCTTCGTCAATAGTTTGCTTGCCATCACCATCATCATCTTGATCTAGGTAATTGGGAATCCCATCCTTGTCCAAATCAATCATTCTGGAAGGGAAGTCCTCAGTCTCTAGATCAATCTCTAATCGGGTTAAGATTCCATCTCCGTCATCATCAGTGTCTAAGTAATCTGGTGTTCCATCAAAATCAGAATCTCGATATTCTCTTTGATCACCTAATTCAAGAGATGTTGGTATTCCATCGTTATCGTCGTCGAAGTCAATATAGTCATATATTCCATCAAGGTCAGAGTCTCTTGAGTCACTAGGATTTCCATCAAAATTTTGATCTGTACCTTCTAGAATGGTCAGAATTCCGTCTCCATCGTCATCATTGTCAATATAATCGGGATAACCATCACCATCAGTGTCTTGCGCATCCTCAGCATTTCTGTCTCCATTTGGATCTGGATTTTCGTACTTGGTTAAAATTCCATCGTTCTCATCATCTGGGTCAAGTGAGTCAACAATATCATCTCCATCGAAATCATCAGATCTTAATCTCCTTCCATTTCCGACACGTGAAGCGAAAGGATTTACTTTATTTGCTTCATACTGACTATCGATACCGTCACCGTCATCGTCCTCATCAATTGAGTTGACAACTCCATCTGCATCAGTATCAGATTGAATACGCTCAGGATCTACATCCTCAATAGGGGTTTGAGTTGTTTTTAGAATGGCAATATCAAGAACCCCAGAGGTTGTGTCTGATATAACAAGGTTAACGGGAGTGTCTGGAATTGGTACAAATGTGTCACCAATTTCAGTATTGACATAACCTAGAACAACTTCATAAATCCCGTCTTTATTGTGATCTTGAGGGTTGTTAAGGTCGGGGGGGT
>NZAX01000051.1 GCA_002687665.1 Flavobacteriaceae bacterium | reverse complement strand
TTTTACCTGTCGGAATTAAAGGATTGGTTGCCGGAGGATTGATAGCTGCTTTAATGAGTTCATTGGCTTCGGTTTTTAATTCTTGTTCTACCATTTTTACTATAGATATTTACAAAAAAATTAAGCCTGATATGTCAGAAAAGTCCCTAATAAAAATTGGTAAAATTGCCACGTTTGTCATTGTTTTATTGGGTGTTATTTGGATTCCCATAATGGATAAAATAGGAGGTGGGGTCATGTATCAATACCTCCAAAATGTTCAGTCCTACATAGCTCCACCTGTAACAGCTGTTTTTCTTCTTGGCATAATCTGGAAAAGAGTAACTTCTGATGGTGCTATATACACACTTATAAGTGGATTGATACTTCTTTTATTGAGATTGGGAAGTGAAATATATTTTCAGGAGGAAATTCTTTCTGGGACAGCAGTACCTGGAATTGCTTTTACTTTTGCTACAATCAACTTTGCTCATATGGCTATTTTTATGTTTATTTTTTCAGTCTTCGTATGTATAAGTGTAAGTTTGATGACGGTGCAACCTGATTATGGCAAAATTGAAGGTTTATCTTTTGGAACAATGACACATCATATGAAAAAAGAATTTCAAAATTCTTTTAATAAAACTGATTTGATTTTATCTTTAGCTCTAGTCGGCATGGTGGTTTCTGTTTTATTGTATTTCACCGGATGATTATAAAAACATTTTAATGAAAAACTATGTATTATCTTTAGATGCTGGGACGACCAGTTCAAGAGCAATTTTGTTTGACCAAAAAGGAAATCAAATTGCAATGGCTCAGCAGGAGTTTACCCAAATCTTCCCAAAAAAAGGATGGGTTGAACACAATCCCAATGAAATTTGGGAGACTCAAGTCAATGCAGTCAAAAAAGTTTTGAGTAAGGCCGATATTAGTCCTGAGCAGGTAGATTCTATTGGAATTACCAATCAACGGGAAACAACCATTATTTGGGACAGAGCAACAGGAATTCCTGTTTTTAATGCAATTGTGTGGCAGGATCGCAGAACAGCCAAAATTTGTGAGGGAATTGTTTCGCAGGGTAAGTCCAATATTTTTACTCAAAAAACCGGTTTGGTTGTAGATGCTTATTTTTCAGCTACTAAGATTAAATGGATTTTAGACCAAGATCCTGCCCTCAGAGATCGAGCTAATGATGGGGAATTGGCTTTTGGAACAGTAGATAGTTGGCTGATTTGGAATCTCACCGGTGGTACTACTCATGTGACCGATGCTACAAATGCTAGCCGAACGATGATATATAATATTCACGAACACCAATGGGATCAGGAATTGCTAGACCTTCTGGAAATCCCCAATACATTGTTGCCTAATGTGACCAATTCATCTGAAATAGTAGGAAACACAGACCCATCTATTCTTGGAACATCCATAAGGATTGCCGGTATTGCAGGAGACCAGCATGCGGCACTATTTGGTCAATTGTGTCTTCAGCCGGGCGATGTTAAAAACACCTACGGTACGGGTTGTTTTTGTATCATGAACACAGGGAAACAAGCTGTAATTTCTAAAAATAATATGTTAACTACCATTGCCTGGCAAATTAATAATGAGGTTACATACGCTATAGAGGGTAGTGTTTTTACTGCAGGAGCATTGGTGCAATGGCTTAGGGATCAATTGCAAATGATAACCACCTCAGATGATATCGAAGCCTTGGCTGAATCTGTTTCAGATAATGGAGGAGTTACATTTATTCCTGCCCTGGCTGGTTTGGGTGCTCCCTACTGGGATCCTCATGCCACGGGATCCATAATGGGGATTACTCGAGGAACCAATAAAGGACATATAGCTAGAGCAGCTTTGGAAGCCATAGCACTCCGGTCAATGGATATTATTATTGAAATGCAAAAAGATGCAGGCATAGATTTTAAGAGCGTAAAGGTAGACGGTGGAGCTAGTAATAACAATTTATTGATGCAAATTCAAGCCGATTTCATAAACGCCAATGTTATTCGACCCAAAGTAACTGAAACCACAGCAATGGGTGCTGCTTTTTTAGCAGGTCTGGCTACGGGTTTTTGGTCATCTGTTGATGCCCTCAAAGACCTCTGGGGTGAGGACCAATGTTTCAAGCCTTTGGTAAGCCAGCAGACCAAAAAAACCATTTCCCTATGGGAGGATAGGGTTTCCAGAATACTGACTAAACAATGAATAGAAGTGAAAGTTTAAACGAGCTCAGAGATTCAGATCAATGGGACATTGTTATAATTGGCGGAGGAGCCAGTGGTTTAGGTGCAGCCGTGGATGCTGCAAAAAGAGGATACAAAACACTACTTCTTGAAAAAAATGATTTTGCGAAAGGAACTTCTTCGAGAAGTACCAAACTGGTTCATGGTGGGGTCCGCTATCTACAAAATGGTGATATTTCGCTTGTGATTGAGGCACTAAAAGAGAGGGGAATCATGAAAAGAAACGCTCCTCAACTAGTAAAAGATATGAGTTTTATCATTCCTTTTTACGACTGGTGGAACAGTCCTTTCTATGGTTTGGGTCTAAAGGTATATGACATGATGGCAGGGAAAATGGGCCTAGGCCCCTCTACACTGCTAGACAAAAAAGAAACTGTGGAATTGATAAATAATGTTAAACAGGAGGGTCTAAGAGGTGGGGTGATTTATCACGATGGACAATTTGATGACTCAAGGATGGCGATTACCTTGGCTTTGACTGCTAGCAAATTAGGGGCCACCCTAATTAATTATGTTGAGGTGACGGGTTTATTGAAAAAAAATGGACTAATAACCGGTTTGGAGGTTCTGGATCATGAATCAGAAGAGAGGTATACCATAAAAAATAAGGTAGTAATCAATGCTACTGGTGTATTTAGTGATCGGATTGTAAAACTGGATCAACCTGAATCCCAACCTATGATCAGACCCAGTCAAGGTGTTCACTTGGTTTTAGAAAGAGCTTTTTTAGACGGTCCTCATGCCATTATGATTCCTCACACTAGTGATGGAAGAGTATTGTTTGCAGTGCCTTGGCACGATCATGTCGTTGTGGGAACTACCGATACACCCATCGATTATGCAGACGAGGAACCTAAAGCATTGGAAGATGAGATCGCATTTATTCTCAGCAATGCCTCTCAGTACATGACTAAAAAACCGAAAAAAGAAGATGTCAAGAGTGTTTTTGCAGGATTGAGACCTTTAGCGGCTCACCAGGGTGATTCTATGCAAACCAAAGAAGTATCTCGTCACCATAAAGTTAATGTTTCAACAAGTGGGCTGATTAGTGTTTTGGGAGGTAAATGGACCACATACAGAAAAATTGGAGAGGATACAATTGACACTGCTGTCTTGGTAGGTGGTTTAAAAGAACAGAAGTGTAAAACTAAAAAATTACTTCTTCATGGCTACGATGAAGATACTCAAATTGACGATCCTCTTCATGTTTATGGCTCTGACCGACACAAGATTCTCTCAATGGGGACCCCTGAGGATAATGAATCCATGTCTAATAAATTTTACATAACTAAGAATCTAGTACTCTGGGCTGTTAAACACGAAATGTCAATCCATATAGAAGATGTTTTGGCACGGAGGGTGAGATGTTTGTTTTTAGATGCTAAAGAGACCCTAAAAATTGCACCTAAAGTTGCCAAGATAATGGCTAGTACACTTCAAAAAGATGATCAATGGATTGCCAAAGAGCTCAATAAATTTAATACCATAACACAAAACTATATTTTATGATGATCGATCACTATATTGCAGAATTTATCGGTACTTTTTTTCTTCTTTTATTGGGCGCTGGAGTAGTGGCCAATGTAACTCTAAAAAATACGATTGCCGAAGGGCAAAGTCCATGGGTTTTGATTACCTCTGCCTGGGGTTTTGCTGTTTTTGTTGGAGTTTTTATATCAAATCAATTCAGTGGGGCACACCTCAATCCAGCAGTAACACTTGGACTTTCGGTGGCAGGAAAGTTTAGCTGGACCCTAGTTCCAGGTTATTTAATTGCTCAGGTTTTGGGAGCTATGCTTGGAGGTTGGGTATGCTATCTCACTTATATTGATCATTATCGTCTTACTGAAAATGAAGTAGTAGTTCGCAGTACTTTTTGTACTGGTCCTGCCATCAGGAACTTTAAGAACAATTTTTTTAGTGAATTTATAGGAACTTTTGTTTTAGTTTTTGGTGTGCTTTTTATCGCAGCTCCTAATATAGAAATTGAAGGTATGATAGTTGAGAACTATGGTTTAGGTGCCTTACAAGCATTACCAGTAGCCATTTTGGTTTGGGTGATTGGCATGGCACTGGGAGGAACCACTGGATATGCCATAAATCCTGCACGTGATTTTGGCCCCCGATTAATCTACCAGATGTTGCCTAGAAAAAATAAAGACGCAGATTGGTCTTATGCTTGGATTCCTGTTCTGGGTCCATTTGCCGGGGGGGCTCTGGCAGGATTGGTCTACAAACTCTTAATTTAATTGGTAGATAGAATTTGCCTCACCCGCTCAGGAAAATCTGTAATGATACCATCTACTTCTAAAGTCAATATTTTTTGAATATCTGTTGGGTCGTTTATCGTGTAAGGAAAAACTTTGTAACCTTCCTCTTGAATTTTTTTGACATTTTTAATGTTCAAAGCCCTAAAGCTGGGGTTAATAGCAAGAGCATTAAGCTTCTTTGCTATTGGTATTGCATCAAGTGGGTCAGAACCAGTAAGGATCGCAATGGGAACTTTTTTATTAAGCCCATAAAAAATTTCAAGCTCCTCCCAGTTAAAACTTGAAATAATGAATTGATCTGCCTTCCACTTTTTTTGTTTTAGAAGAGGGGTCAAAAGTTTATGGGTTGGTTCAGCCGTCCCACTGCCTTTTAATTCAATATTTAAAAAAACTTTCCCATCGATTAATTCTAACACCTCATTCAGAGTAGGGATTTTATGTTCACCCAAAACGCTTATTTTTCTTATGGAATCGTATTCCAAACTTTCAATGTAGCCATGGGAGTTAGTTAACCGGTCTAATTTTTTGTCATGAAAAACTACCAATTCACCTGATTTACAAATGAAAATATCTATCTCAATGCCATCAACACCCAATTCAATAGCCTTTGCAATTGAAGGGAGAGTGTTTTCAGCAATATGGCCCTTTGCACCTCGGTGACCTATAGTTAATGGACGATATGGATCATTACAGCTAATTGATGATAGAACAATCATTAAGAAAATAACGAAGTTTTTAGGTGTAATAATATTGGGTGTAAAAATCATTATTTGTATACATTTAATCAAAAATAGGAATATGATTTTTCAAAAAGAAATTACCCTTAATCCCTTTTCTCGAGGATTTCATTTAATAACTAAATATATCAGCAGAGAATTACCACAAATGAGTGGTATGTTAAATGTTTTTATTAAACATACTTCGGCTAGTTTGACACTAAATGAAAATGCTGACCCAACCGTAAGAGAAGATTTTGAAACACATTTCAACGTATTGGTTCCAGAGTCTGCCAACTATTTTCTTCATACTCTCGAAGGCCCTGACGATATGACCTCTCATATAAAAAGCAGTCTTTTGGGTAGTAGTGTAAATATCCCCCTTCAAAACGGGCAACTGCTGTTAGGCACTTGGCAAGGAATTTATCTCTGTGAACACAGAAACCGTGCAGGTGCAAGACAATTGGTAATTACCATTGTTGGTGAATTATAAGGGATTACAAATTATTAATTATGAAGTTTTACTGTATAAAATTGTAAACTGGCTGGGTATTATAATTAAAACCCTTAATTTTTTAGCTAATTTAGAGTCAAATTATGTCAAACACCAATTCTAAAAAGATAACTTCGCCCGTCTATTCTCGCAAAGGAGTAGTTTTAATTTGTTTTCTTTTACTTTCATATAGTTGCGCACTAAAAAATTCTAAAGCAGAAGAATCATTACAACTACCCAATATGATTATTTTTATTGCTGATGACGTCAGTTGGGATGATTTGGGTTGCTATGGAAATAAACAGGTTCATACCCCCAATATTGATGGATTAGCAGAAGAAGGAATTATATTTAAAAACGCCTATTTGACAACTAGCTCTTGTAGTCCCAGCAGAAACTCCATAATAATGGGGAGGTATCCCCACAATACTGGTGCTGCAGAATTACATACCAGCCCTCCGGTCGAAATGATCTCTCTTCCCGAAATTCTGAAATCCAAAGGTTATTTCACCCTACAAGCCGGTAAATTTCATATGGGAGATTATGCAAGACGAGGGTTTGACCAGGTACACGAAGACCGAAAAATTAATGGTTTAGGGGGTGAGGGCTATTGGGATCAGGCAGTTGATAGTCTTCCCGATGATCAACCTTTTTTTATGTGGTTGGCGGCCATAGATGCCCATAGAGGTTGGGGCAGAAATCAGTTCTCTGGAACACATCCTCCTAGTAGTATAAAAGTACCCGAGTATCTGATTGATGGAGATGAAACAAAACAAGATTTAGCCCACTACTATGATGAAATTACACGCTTTGATTATCACATAGGAAGTGTTGTTAGAAAGTTAAAACAAAAAGAGATCTATGAAAATACTATAATCATTGTAATGGCAGATAACGGTAGGCCATTTCCACATAGTAAAACTCGAGTAAATGATCAAGGTGTTAAAACCCCCTTTATCATTCACTATCCTAAATTAAGTATAACAAAAAACAAGTTGAGTCAGAGTTTAATCAGTGCTGTTGATATTGCCCCAACCTTGGTCGATTTGGCGGGAATTGATGAGATAGATCATTTTCAAGGAGTAAGTTTTAAAAACCTAATCCTTAAATCCGAAAAAAAATTTCGAAATTATGTTTTTGCAGAACATAATTGGCACGACTATGAAGCTCATGAGCGTATGGTCAGAAACGACCGATATATGTACATCGTCAATTCTCGCCCTCAGTTTGCTCAAAGAGGGCCTTTAGATGCTATAAACAGTACTTCTTATAAAGAACTAAAAGAAGCACAGCTGAATGGAACCATTACAAAAAAACAGGCTGAGATATTTGAAGCACCACGCCAAGTGGAGGAGCTCTATGACCTAAGTATTGATCCCTATCAATATAAAAACCTCATGTTAGGGGATCATATCCCCTCAGCATACGAGGAATTAAAACAGAAGCTGAAAGAATGGGTCATTACAACAGGAGATGACCTGCCAGAAAATATTACTTTGGATTGGTATTACAGAGAGCCTGTCAATACTGATATTAAAGATAGAAATGGCAATAATAAATCTAACAGAACTTCCCATCACGGGATCAGAGGGGAAATGCCCGGTAAAGCTTCAATGGCTATAAAGAACAACAATAAAGGACCTTTTTAATTTCATTGTTCATGAAAAAATTCTATTTAACCTATGCATTTGTAATATTGTTAAATTCTTGTGAGCAACATAATATTAGTACCTACGAAACACCTAATTTTATCTTTATCCTCGCAGATGATCTTGGATATGGAGAAATTGGGATTCAGGGTCAAAAATGGATCGAAACCCCAAATATTGATCGATTAGCCAGAGAGGGTATGATCTTGACAGATCACTACAGTGGAGCTCCCGTTTGTGCCCCTGCAAGGGCGGTTTTGATGACTGGACTTCATACCGGAAATAATCCCGTTAGAGGGAATAGTGAATGGAAAGAGAGAGGAGATGTTTGGAGTTTTAAATCTATGTACGAAAATCCCAATTTGGAGGGACAGCGACCTATGCCAGATTCCATTGTAACTATTGCCAGTGTATTTAAATCGCAAGGCTATCAAACAGGAATGATAGGTAAGTGGGGTCTTGGAGCACCAAATACCAACAGTATTCCCAATAAGAAGGGATTTGATTTTTTCTATGGCTACAATTGTCAACGGCAAGCTCATAATCTTTATCCCTCACACCTATGGAGAAACGATGAACGTCATATACTAAACAATACAATTGTAAACAAAGGAAAACTCGACGATGGTCTTGATCCTTATGATGAAAATAGCTATGCAATTTACCATCAAAATGACTATGCACCTGAACTGATGCACCTTGAAGCCATGCAGTTTTTGGATCGTTGTAAAGATCAAAAATTTTTTCTCTACTATGCCAGTCCTTTGCCGCACTTACCCTTGCAGGCTCCAAAAAATTGGGTAGATTATTACAGAGATAAATTGGGGCCTGAAGACCCATATTTGGGAGATAAAGGCTATTATCCCAACCTTACTCCAAAGGCAACTTATGCTGCAATGATCTCCTATTTGGATGAACAGGTAGGAGATATTATAGCCAAACTAAAAGAGATGGGGGTATATAAAAATACTTTTATTGTATTCTCAAGTGACAATGGACCTACTCATAAAGATGAACAAGCGGATATTCACTTTTTTAATAGCACCGGTATTTTTGTCAACTCAAAAAATACTGTCAAAGGCAATGTCAATGAGGGAGGGATTAGAGTTCCTACGATTGCAACATGGCCAGATAAAATCAATGGTGGGAGACTTTCAGACCATCCTAGTACATTTTATGATTATTATGCTACGGTCTGTGAAATTTTAGGTGTGGAGCCTCCTTATCCTATTGATGGGATCAGTTACTATCCATCACTTATTGAAAAACCACAAAAAAAACACGATTATTTATATTGGGAGTTCCCTGCTTATGGAGGACAACAAGCTGTAAGAATGGATAATTGGAAAGGGATCAAAAAAAATCTGTTTAAAGGCTCTACAGCTCTCGCATTATATGATCTCTCTACTGACCCAAAAGAGCAAAACGATTTAGCGGTTCAATATCCCGAAATTGTCCAAAAGATTGAAAACTTTATGGATCAAGCCCATACAACTCCTAAACAGGAAAAATTTAGAATACCTATTTTGGAGAATTAATTCAAAACCCTTTTTAAAATCTTAGCTTCTTATTTCTCAAAATCTGTGGCATTGACCCAATGGGTTTTGATTTCTTCTCCACCCATGTAACGATTGTAAAAGTCTTTTACATTTTCCCCTGAATAAGGATATTGATCAAATACATCTCCATTGCCCAACACCCTGGGGTCACCTTGTCGCTTTAAATCCCCAATCATTTTTTCTTTCAAAGTTTCTTTTAGTGAAGAATAACTTTCGTCAAAAGCTAAGTTTTTGAGGCATTGAGGATCATTTTCAATGTCGTACAACTCTTCCTGTGGTCGTTTGCCAAAGGCGTAATTCCAATAGGTTGAATCTTTCCCTTTGCGGTGGAGGTTCAAAATTTCAGTTTTGGTGGGGCTACCGTCAGTATTGAGGTAACCTGTTTCTGGATTTCCGGCAGGCCAACGTTCCGGTTTAAAATTTTGGCTGTAAAAATACTTTCCTTCCAGAATACCCCTCACCGGATAGCCATGGTCATTTTCCCGACCCACATCATGACGCTCTTTACCTAAAATCACGAACGGTCTTGGATTTTCATCGAGGCGGTTGTCAAATACAGTTCTCCAGCTTTTTCCTGAAAAGGGTTCCATATCATGATTTGTTTCACCAATACCTGCCAAATCTAAAAAGGTAGGTGCAAAGTCTGAAAAGCTAAAGTAATCGCTGATTACTCTTCCCGGATTTTTTATGCCCTTACCCCAGCGAATTGCCAAAGGCAAGCGATTGTCAAATGGATAGACCTGTCCTTTGATCCGGGGAAAAGGCATTCCATTGTCGGAAGTAACCACGATGATGGTATTGTCCAATAAATTTCTTTTTTCCAATTCCTCTATGACATTGACCAAGTGGCTGTCAAAGTACTCCACTTCAAAAGCATAGTCCAGCATATCGGTTCTCACATTTTCGGAGTCAGGCCAAAAATCGGGTACCCTATCAATTTCATTGATGTTTTTCTTTCCCTTTCGAAGGCCTACCTCATACTCATAGGCCCTGTGAGGTTCGTGTCCGCCGACCCAAAAGAAAAAGGCTTGATCCTCAGATTTTTCATTGAGAAAAAGCTTAAAATTTTCGAAGTAATCAACATTACTGATAAAAGTGGCAGGGGGGGTTAATTTCTTTTCACGGTAAACCTCTCCGATCAAATTTCTTTTTTTTCCACCCTTCATGGCCACACCCGGGGCCCATCCTTTTCCCGTAAAACCGGTTTTATAGCCGTTGCTTTTGAGCACCTCTGGGAAGGTGGTGAATTTTTCCGGAAAATAGGGAACGTGGTTGGTTGCCTCTTCCAAAAGCCAGCTGTTTCTTCCGGTTAGTATTGAAGATCTTGAGGGGGAACATTTTGCGTTGGTGGTATAGGCTTGTGTAAACAATAAGCCCTCTTGGGCTACTCGGTCAAAGCCTGGAGTATTGATCCACTTGGTACCATAGATACTGGTGTGTGGATAGGATTGATCATCTGAAATAACAAAAAGTATGTCGGGTTTTTTTTTATCAATTGAGTTACATGCGATTAAAACAATGGTGATACACAACAGATATACATTTGTTTTTTTCATAGCTTCTAGGTTTTGCAATAAACTTTAAAATACAATTAGTTTAGACTTAATTGCTTTTGACCCCAAATTAATAAATTCTTTTTTGCCATCTCATTGACTGATTTTTTTTACTTTAATTAACTAAAACCTCAAGAATGAAAAAACAAATTCACACTTCAGTCATTGTAATCCTGACGGTAATGATGATTACATTTTTCTCCTGTACTTCTGATAATAAGCGTTTAAACCCACCCAATGTTGTTTTGATTAATATCGATGATATGGGATGGAATGACGCGAGTTTTATGGGCAGTGAATATTATGACACGCCTAATATTGATGCCTTGGCTTCTCAGGGGTTGGTTTTTACCCAAGGCTATGCTGCATCTGCAAATTGTGCACCCAGTAGGGCATCTATTCATTCTGGAAAATGGACCACAAGACATCAAATTTATACTGTAGCCAATTCAGATCGTGGGAAAGCATCCGATCGTAAGTTGATTCCAATCAAGAATACTACAGTATTGGATAAAAAATTCACCACCCTTTCCCAAAAGTTTAAACAACAAGGATACACCACCTGCCATTCCGGGAAATGGCACCTCAGTAATGAACCTTTGGAATATGGCTTTGATATAAATATTGCTGGAGGACCAGATGGAGCTCCTGGAAGTTATTATCCACCATACGAAAACAAAAATAATCAAGTCATAATAGAAAGAGGTAAAAGTGAATATTTGACCGATCTGATTATGGAAAAAACTTTGTTGTTTCTGGACGATGTCAACGGCCCCTTCTTTTTAAATTACTCTCCCTATGCTGTCCATACGCCCATTCATCCGGTCGATTCCCTTATGTATAAATATGAAAAGAAGTCTCCTTACAAAGGCCAAAAAAATCCTAAATACGCTACCATGGTTGAAAATCTTGACCGCAACATTGGGCTGATGGTTGAAAAGCTCAAAAAGCGAAAACTTTTTGACAACACATTCATCATTTTTACTTCCGATAACGGAGGTTATTACGGAAAAATCACCATGCAAAAACCCCTGAGAGCAGGAAAAGGAAGTTACTATGAAGGAGGTATTAGAGTGCCTTTTTTCTTTATGTGGAAAAATAAAATCAGTCCTGGGAAAAATACCCAAACAACCATTTCACATCTCGATATCTTTCCCACCCTAATGCATCTTACAGGGGATCACAGTATGGAAAACGATTTGGACGGTCACTCTCTTCTGCCTTTGTTGACCCAAAATAAATTTGTTGAAGAAAGATCTTTTTTCTGGCACTTTCCCATTTACCTTCAGGGCTACGACATCAAAGACAATGAAAACAGAGATTCACTTTTTAGAACTCGACCCGGCTCTGTGATCAGAAAAGGGGACTGGAAATTGCACTATTATTTTGAAGATCAAGGGATTGAACTTTATAATCTTAAACACGACATCGGTGAAAGGAATAACCTTGCAGAAATAGAAGTAGATAAAAGANAGGAGTTGGCAGATGAACTTAAAGCTTGGTGGGAAAAAACCGATGCACCCATTCCAACTGCCATCAACCCATTATATGCTCCTCGGTCTAATTGAATAATGATTTAAAATTTTAATAAAATAAAACCCATTTGTCCCATTTTTAAATATACCATCTATGAAAAATAAAGTTTACTTGATTTTGTTTTTATCGCTTGTACTTATGCGTTGTAATAAACCACCNCAAGGAAAGATTCAAATGACCTATACCATTGAACAATTTGATTTGGCCAATGATGAGATGAACGTGAATGTCATCATAGAGAATAACAGTTTGATGGATTTAAAAGGTGGAGCCTGGGAACTCCATTGGAACCAGATGAAAGGCTTTGTGAAAGATCAATCATTACCCGANGGNATAGACTTTGAATGGGTTAATGGAGCCCACTATTTTGTCCTAAAGTTTGATAAAAAGTGGAACCTCCCNCNCGNNGAAAGCATACAATTTTCAATGCAAAAGCAAGGCATAATGGATCGGATCGCNATGGGGCCTGTTGGTGTTTTTGTAGTTCAGGAAGAGCAANTCAAAGCGGTAGCTACCCAAGTCGAATGGAAACAAGCAAAAGATTTGGNATCCCTNGTTATTCCAACGGCANAGGATCGATATGCAACCATGGAGGGATTAAAAAAATTAGAAAAAAAAGAATTGAACTGGATCGTTCCCACCCCCAATAAACTTGTTTTTGAGGGNTNTTTNAGAAATAAAGATTCAATGTGGTTTATAGATNTAGATGAACAATTTAGACAGTATAAGAAACGATTCTGGCCTTTAATAAATAGTGTTTTTGAGATCAAAACCGTATCGGATCAAAGTTCCAATGCCAACTTTTTGCTCCGTTATAACCCCAAGCTAAAAAGCGAAGCCTATCAACTCACCATAGCTAAAAATATCATTACGCTNANTGCATCAGACTATTCCGGTATAGTGTATGGTCTCCAATCGCTACGACAGATAATAACTACCACTGCCTTGGAAGGTNTAGAATGGCCTTTAGTAGAAATTGATGATTCACCTAGGTTTGGTTATCGAGGATTTTTATTGGATATCGCAAGGAATTTTTATGGACCAAAAAAAATCAAAGAGGTTTTGGATCTTATGGGTTTATTTAAACTCAACTGTTTGGATTTTAGACTCACCGATGATGAAGGATGGCGTATAGAGATACCTGATCTCCCTGAGTTGACCGATATTGGCGCTAAAAGAGGATATTCTAGGGGACAAAAAGATCGCCTTATACCGATGTATGGTTCGGGGGCGAATGGTGGAGAAACNGGTAATGGATACATCAATCGACAAGAGTTTATCGATCTATTAAAATTTGCCCACCAACGCGCCATAAAAATAATGCCTCAAATCAGTTTTCCCTCTCATGCNCGTGCTGCGATCAAAGCAATGGATCATCGATATGAAAATCCNAAAGCTTATCAGAATAAGGATGAGATTAAAAGCTATCAACTCTCTGACCCTGATGATCAAAGTAAATACAGATCTGCGCAAAATTACGATGACAATATCATTTGTATATGTCAAGAAAGTGCCTATCATTTTTATGAAAAAGTTATCGATGAAATTATAGCCATGTACAAGGAGGCAGGAGTGCCTATCGATTTATTNAGTATCGGTGCAGATGAACTTCCCTATGGGGTTTGGACAGCCTCACCGATTTGTCAGGATTTAATCGCAAATAACACATTGGGTATATCAAATGTCAATGATCTTTATAAATATAATTTAAAAAGACTAAAATCTATTTTAGAAGAAAGAAACCTAATCATGGCGGGTTGGGAAGATATTCTTTTAGATCATTCCGAAAAAAGCCAGGAGGAAACACAAATTAAANCAGAACACTTTAATTATGAGGTNATCCCTTACGTTTGGAATAATAGTTGGGGCGAAGGGCGAGAGGACATGATNTATAAATTTGCCAACCTTGGTTTTAAAACAGTNATGAGNAATTCCTCTGCTTTTTATTTTGATATGACNGATGACAAGGATATGGAAAATTTTGGATTNAACTGGTCNGGNTATGTNGATTACAGGGATNNCTGGGGAACNGATCCAGAGAATGTATTTGCCAATTACAGCCTAAATAAAAAACACGGTATTACTTCTCAATACATCGCCCAAAGAGAAAAACTTCAAGCTGATAAAAAAACAAACTTATTGGGTGTACAGAGCCAACTTTGGACAGAGACGGTTCGTTCGGTTTCTATTTTTGATGAACTATTATTGCCCAATCTCACTGTTTTTTCAGAGCGTGCTTGGGCTTCTCGTCCCCACTGGATAGTCATGAGTAGTCCTGAAGATCAAATTAAGGCCATGAATTTGGATTGGAATTTATTTGCCAATATGTTGGGGCAGCGTTCGCTTCCCATGCTCAATTCAATCTATGTTGACATAGCCTATGACCTACCCAAACCAGGAGCCATCATTGAAAATGAAATGCTCAAAGTAAGGGTTCCTTTCCCTGGACTTATTGTGCGATATACGACCGATGGACTTGTTCCCAATCAAAATGATAAATTGTATCACAAGCCCATTTCAATTGCTAAAAATTCAAATATTGTCCTCAGAACCTTTGATGCTTTGGGAAGGGGAGGCAGGGCCATATCTTTAAAATAATTTATAATAAACAAATATGTATGAATATCATCAAGCTTCGACAGCACTATTAGATCAAATTGTTGAGGCCAATAAAAAAGTATTACCCAAGGCCATAGAGTGGATGGCAAAAACAATAATTAAAGATCGCATTATCCATACTTTTGGAACCGGCCATTCTCATATCATCGGACTAGAACTCTTTGTTAGAGCAGGAGGATTGGCCAATGTAAATGCCTTTTTGGATTCTATTGTCATGACGTCTGAGGGTGCGCGCAGAAGTGCAGAAATAGAGCGTATCAGCGGGGTTTCAAAAGTGTTATGGGATCAACACCATATAAAAACCGAAGATCTTTTTATAGTGATTTCCAATTCCGGGAGAAATGCCATGCCAATTGAAATGGGAGAGCGTGCCAAAGCCAATGGCAATAAAGTTATAGCAATTACCTCCATTGAACAGTCGAAAAAATATCCCGTGCGTATTGAGGGACAAAAAAAACTCTACGAAATTGCAGATCTGGTTTTGGATAATTGCGTACCTCCCGGAGATGGGATGCTCCAAATAGGAGGGGAACTCACCGGGGCCGCCTCTACCATAGCCGGATGTTTTATCGTTAATCTGATGGCCACGGAGGCCATGAAAATAGCTGCCGATAAGGGAGTGACATTACCAGTATATTATAGTCAAAACATCGATGGATTTGATAACGAAACACTCTATAATCGTTATAAAGACCGAATTAAACACCTATAAATCTTCTTGTTTTTCATTTCTTTTAAACAAATCATTTTTCAAACAAAGATCAAACAATAATGGAAAAACTTAGAAACCTTCAGTTATTCTTTTTTTTTAAAATTCAACTCCTTTTTTTTGCTTCGGTGAATTGTTTTGCACAATCAATTCCTCCACAAGAACTTTATTTTATCAAGGACTATCAGACCAGAAATTTTTATAATTCACAGGTTATTTTGAGTCAACTTGATTTTTCCAAAAAAATTCTTGATCACCCATCATTCAATCTCAATCATTTTACATCCCCCGGTTGTGACTTTCAGCAACATGGCGGCTTATTGTATATTTCCAACAACACCAAAACAACACAGCAAAGCCATATCAATTTAGGTGAAATTTTTAATTATTCCGCAATCGATATGGATATTGAAGTTCAGAATAAAAAATCTTCTTTTGCAATAGCTTCATTATCAATTTTTAAAGACAACTGGAATCGACTTACAGTTTCCCAAAAAAAGCTGGATTCAGAAAACAAACAAATTGTATTTGAAATTTTCAAGGATGGAGAACCAGTCTTAAAAGAAATTTTGTTCTACGAAAAGCTGAAATCTCCAAATACCTTAAGGGTCCATTTAACTGGGAAGTTCTTAAATGTTTTATTGATAAAGAATAATGATTGGACTGTTCTGGGATCTTTCGATGTAAGTGAATATTTTGAATTGAGAGATAAGAAGGTTTTAGAATCTTTTGAATTGTTTTTCGGTTCAACCCTTGGGTCCGGGGAGCAAATTGCCATTTCAAAAGGAGAACAATACTTGACAACTGGTACGGCTCAAGCAGATCCAAAAATACTCCATTATGAAGACGGGGCTCCGATAATAAAAGACAACAAAATATGGGTTGCCATGACCACAAGGGGGTATGGCACTCAACTCTATCAAGGTATTTATTCTTATGACTTAGAAACAAAAAAATGGGAAATTTCAGGTACATTGGTATTTAACAAAGGAGATGAAATTATAAGACAGTGGGCAGCTTCTGATGTATTCTATGATCGAATATCGGAAACTTGGAAGGTGTTTACGGTTTCTCATCGGGATGATCATATGTTGTACTCCGGAGAGATCAAAGAGGATCTGCGATTTGGATTAACAGAAGTCCCTGTTTCTAAAGTGAAGTACAACTCGGTTAATAATGAAGAGGATCCCTCTGTGATTTGGGATTCAGCCGTTGGAAAGTGGCGTATGGCCATATGCAAATCAGATAATGGCTACCAAACTATTTTGATGGAAGCCGATTACTGGAATGGAGAGTGGAAGGAAATAGCAGTTTACGAACCCACCTCAAGTACCGGAGTGCTCATTCAAAAAATTGGAGGCAAACGATACGTTTTTATTGGAAGGGGTGCTACCCCTTGTCCCCTAGAGGTTTTGTCTTACCCGGACATGGAAAAGGTTGGCGAATTAAGTCTATCAGAGCATCCTATTGGTAAAAATATTTGGCCAGCCATTCTTCCCGTTTCAAAAGAAAATGGAACCGCATATTATCTTTTAACCTTTGATCGTGACGGATGGACAGGAGACAGAACCTATGGAAATATACATTGGTATTATGCAAAAGAATTCGCTCAAAATTTTTGGGAATACTAATTAAATCAATAAGATGTTTTAAGTTTAGAGTAATACACTTAATATCGTTCAAAAGTTTATTTAAAGGACAGTTTTGGATTTACTGGCTAGGGTTGTTTTTCGGTGTATGCAGAAATTTTATATAAACTGACCGGAATATTTTCCTCTTTTTTGGACAGAACCACTGTCAATTCATTTGTAATGACGGGCTTATCAAATACTATTCTATTGATAGCTTGATAATTGTTATATTTTTCATAAATAATATTTTTACCATTGTATATTTTGTATTCTCTGACTGTAAATGGAATTTCTGCAAAGGGATGAGTCACCAATACTGAGGGCAATGCATTGTCAAAATCGCAATCAAAGAATAAACAAATACTCATTATTTTTTGGCTTAAATCCCATTTGATTTTGAGTTCAGGATTTTTATCATCCAAATCGGCTTGCCATAAATTTGAATATCCGTCAGCAGTTGGTCGTAAATTATTATTTAGCACATTGGTTGAGAAAAAATTTTTAATAGGAGGAACTATTTTCATTGCGATATTTTTTCCTCCCGGCATTTTTTCGGGAGTCCAAAAATCAAAACTGTCAATTCCAATTCCCACTGGAGGTTCTTGCTTTCCATAGTTGGAGACGGCTGGAGTTTCTTTTTGAAAAAGGCTCATAACACCTGGAAAACGATAATCTGATTGCATTATTTCTACAGCTTTATTTTGATTAATACAAATGTAAACATAGCTGTCAATGGTGATCTTTTTTTCACAACTAAAGCTTATATCTTGTATTCCTTTTTTAAGTGGAAATTTTTTAGATTCTAGTTCAATATCTGGTGTAAAATGTTTTTGTTTCGAACTTGTCTTTAAAGTAATCGAAATAAATGTGTGATTTGAAGCTTTAAATTTAAACTTGAAACAATATTTTTTGTTGGCTTCCAATGGAAGTAATTGGGCCATATTAAATTTTAATTTTTTCCACTCCCCACATGGTTTTAATTGATTGATTTTTAAATCTGATGAAGATGATATTGTTGCAATTTGAATCAAGTCTTTGTTATCCGGAATATCCAATCTTGGTATACTTTGTCCATCTCTAGAGAGGGCCAATTGAAGTTTTCCAATATTATCTTTTTTAGCAAGTGTTCTTGGGGTCCATTTGTTTTTCAGGCATATTGAAACGGCCTTGCCAACAGCTTGGCCGCCGTGAGAACATGTTAACATAACACGAGAGGAACCAAAGGCCACATGCGAAGCACTTATTATTCTACCAGCTAGAAAAAGGTTGTCAATATCTCTGCTGTAGTAACAACGGTAGGGGATTGAGTAGACACCTTTAGTATGCCATTGGGTACATGAGTTATATTGGCTGTAAATCCCATCTGCAGGATGTAAATCCATAGCCCAACCTCCGAAGGCAACTCGATCATAGTAATCTTTTTGTTCAACTATATCTTGTTGAACTAGCATATAATCTCCTTCAAACCTTCTACTTTCTCTTTTGCCGGGTATAGTTCCTACCCATTCTAAAGTCAGATTTTCAGATTCGGGATATTTACCACTGTTTTTAACATAATCCCAAATACCATATACCACCTTCCATAATTCAAATTTTATTTCCTCAGATTGATGAATAGTATCTAACCTACCCCCGTACTCTACCCACCAAAGATTACAGCCATGTTCATTTAATCTGTAATTTCGAATACGGGGTAATTCATCTGCATTGTCAATTGCAAATGAGGGTGCTTTATATTCAACTGGTTTGCCAATGTCTTTAGTATAGAAATATAGGGAGTGCCCCAGGAGGTTACCATAATCTTCTATATTGGGGGCAAATCCCTCATTAAATTCGTCAGGAGATTCTGCTCCCATTCGAAATGAAGCACCGGCTTGAAACGCTACAATGCCATCACCTGAGGAATCACAAAAAAATGTTGCCTTAATTTCATAAGTCGTAGCGTTTTGACTGCAAAAAGCCACAATACTTTTAATTTTATTTTGATCTGATTTATGTGTTTCATATACAGCTGTATTTAATAATAGGATTATATTATCTTCTTCATATACTTTTTCCAAAAGAATCGTATCAAATATGAGAGGGTTGCCATCTTTATTTCGCTTNAGATTTTCTAATAAAATTTCATTTATCAAACCACCCTCTCTTGCCCACCTGTTATTATTTCCCATTGANGAAGTAGCCCCTAATGCCCATAATCTGACCTCGCTTGATGCATTTCCTCCCAGCACAGGCCTGTCTTGAACTAAAACTACCTTGACCCCATCTCTAGCTGCAACAATTGCAGTGCAGACACCAGCTAAACCACCGCCCACAACTACTAAATCAGACTTTAGACAAACAAGCTTATTTTCCCTTTTGGACTCAAATCCCTTTTTAATCATTTTGTTTCTTTTTCATCAATATTTTTTTTTGAATTGTTTTTTTCTTAAAAAAGGATTAATAATAATAGATGTGATTATAATTAATAGGCCAATAACCAAAACTATTACTTCAGATACTGCGTCAATATATGATATAAAAATAATCAATAAACCAACGATGAATAAAGTTGTTGAAAGTACCAAAATGCCAAAAGAATTTTGTTCTGAATTTTTAATTTCCTTAACGGGATTCTTTAATTTGATGTTACAATAATTTAAATAATCCAAACTCTCTTTTCTTAAAGCCTTTGCGTAAAGTTCATATAGTCCTAAAAGAAATATTGGGAGAATAGATCCTAAAAGCATCTCGTTTGCCCTTGATAAATTTGAACCAAGTAGATCATCGGCAAAGAACTTAAGCACTGTGTTTATAGTCAAACTAGTAATTGTAATCAATAAAATAGAAAGGCCTGTATGTCTTTTAGAAAAAATAGACCAAATTATAGGCGCGTAGAGGGAACAACCTGTAACGGCCCCAACACTCAAAACCACATTCACAATTCCGCCTACTGATGGAACCATTAGTGCAACAATTATAGTACCTATTCCAAATAAGATGGTAGAGAGTTTTGCTACAAACATGATCTGACTGTTAGTAGCTCTTGGCTTGAGGACTTTAAATATATCATTCGTAATCACTGAGGCAGAAAGGTTTAAAGTTGTATTTACCGAGCTTGCTGTAGCAAAAATCATTCCTCCAAGAATTAATCCCAATAATCCCATTGGTAGCACTTGTTTGCACATTAATAGGTAGGCTCCTTCATTTTCCAAACCAACCAATGAGGGATTTAAAACCCTGTATATCATTGGAGGCAACATCCACAAAAATGGACTAATCAGATACAGAAATCCAAAAGTCAACCCTACTTTTTTCGCTTCTTTAAGCCCTTTAACACTAGTATACCTCTGAACATATGCCCAGTTACCACCAATAAAAATTGTATTGAAAATTCCTACTCCAATGATAAACCACCATGAATACTCACCACTTGTCCAGTCGAAGAAATTATCCGGTACATTTCTTGAAAATCGTTCAAAACCACCAACTTCTCTCAGGGATAGGTATACAACAATAAAAACAGAAGCAGAAAGTATGACAAATTGTAGCACATCTGTTATTATTACTGCCCACAATCCGCCAACAACTGTGTATAATACAATCAATAAACCCAAAATAATAATACAAGCATTGATAGAAACACCGGTTGATACATTAATAATTTTGGCCACTGGATACAAAAATGCTCCGCTGTAAGCCAAAGAAAGAATTAGAATCAAGTAGGTAAAAAATTTCTGAACACCTTCTCCCAATCTGTCTCTAACAAACTCTGCGGCTGTTAGATTATTTGTCTTTCTCCAGGCTGGTGCAATAAAATAAGCCACTAGAAATCCACTGACACACATGGTAAGTTGTATTGTTATGGATACCCAACCTAGTTCATAAGCTATTGATCCCCATACGACAAAAGTACCTGCTGAGAAAAAGCTCATAAATAAGGATAATCCACTAATTGGCCATGGAACAGCTCCTCCGGCAGCAAAGTAGGATCTCATATCACCCCCTCTTTTTCGGAAGGCTAGTCCAGCAAGAACTATTACCAATGAAAAAATAACTATGACAGCATAATCAATTTTGTTCATTTTAAATGGTTTATTTTAAGTTTGGATATTCGAATGTTATATTGACCATCCCCATCTGTCCTAACATTTTTTTAAAATGTATCTAATTATTAGTTTATTGGATTTATTTCAATCTCAAATGGGTTTAAAATAAAATAATTCGTATTCCTATTATTATCAATATTACTCCAAAAAGCCAGTTTAATTCTTTTTGATACCCCATGAATAAATGATGAATTTTCTCGTGTGTAAGAAAAAAAGCAACCAGTGAAAACCAAAATATAGTTGAACTAACGAGAATAAATGCTAGTATACCTAAAACCGTTGAATTTACATTTGGTCCGACAACAATAGTAAATAAACTCAAAAAAAATAACGTTGCTTTAGGGTTCATTAGATTTGTTAGCAGCCCCATTCTAACTGCAATAAACCATTTTATC
>NZAX01000050.1 GCA_002687665.1 Flavobacteriaceae bacterium | reverse complement strand
GACCTCAAAACAGGTTCATAGGCATCAGCATAACGCAGCATTCCAAGATCACTGGGATGGGAGCCATCTGTTGCTGCTTCCCCATCATGGCCTAACAGATGGTCCCCATCCAAGTAATACAGGTTTCCTAAACCTGCATCAATTAATTCACTATAAGATTTTTTAAGTGCTGCTCGGCTCTTTTGATGACGTGATTTTCTATTGGGAAAAAATGAAGTGTTTGTAAAACTTCGGTCCTCCACGAGAAGGATTGGTGTTTTCTTGTGCGTCTCTCGTAATTTTTTAACAAAGGGAACCGTTCGATCTGTGATAGTCATTTCGTTCATATTAGGCAAGCAGTCAATTACATAGACGCAAGGATCTTGCTCAGCCAACAAGGCTGCTACCTCAATCTCCATTCGTCCATTGCCTGAGAATCCCAAGTTGATAGTAGGACGCCTCAACCTCCTACCCAAAATGGCAGGAAAAGCCATGCCAGGACGCGATGCACACGCACCATGCATGATCGAAGTCCCATAAAAAAGTATGGGTTTCTCCTTTCGGGGAGTCAATGCCTTAAAAGATACCCCTTTAGGCACCCCTACCTCCAATGAATTTACTCCATTAAATAACGGTAAATAAAGTGTATACCTCCTGGATCCAGGGCTTAAATCTTTGGCAATCGCGGTTTCCATTTCTTGTTTATTTGGCCTTACAACGCTCACCCAGCGATCCATTCCTGCATTATCATTGGCATACAAATCCAAACCGCTTACTCCTGTGGCAGGCATATGTGACATCGCTAATCGCTCCAAATACAGATTATAGCGGATATAAATATTGGGGGAATCCGTCAAAAAACGCATACACATACCGGCCGAATGTCTTGAAAGATCCCATACCGCCTCCCGAACCATTCCCTCTGCTTTGGAAGGAAATCGGTCAAAATATCTTTGCGTATTTGACCAGCCTTTTCCCTCTACACCGATTTCTTTTACATCATACCAATCTATTTCATCCTCCGATATCAATGGTTTTTGTGCAAATAACGCCGGGGATAGACCTAAGGTGATCGCACCTCCCAACAATTGAGAAGTAAATTGGCGTCGGTTGTAATGCTGTGTCTTCATAAATAATCTTTTTCGTTTGTGGTTGAATTTGTGTTCAATATACGGTGATTTACTCTAGTAGCTTTTATCCTCTTTTTCAGAGGAGAACCCATCTACTTTAATGCCGAACAAGGCAACGAAAATACTTCCATAGAGGGAATGAACCAAACTGGATATAGCAGCAGGAACCGCCACTGCAGGGTTGACAAAGTTTTCCTTGGCCAAAACAACTCCCAAACCGGAGTTTTGCATCCCCACCTCTACCGAAATGGTCTTACTCACCGCTTCATTCTTCAATAAAATTTTACTTAAAAAATAGCCCAAAATAAATCCAGCAAGGTGAAGGGTCATAATCGATAAAATCAAAGAAACCCCGGAGCCTAAAATAATTTCTTTTCCTTGAGCGATGATACTGGCCACAATCAATGTAATCAGGATTACTGCTACCGATGGGGAATAAAACTGAATCTTTTGGGTATAACGCGGCAATTTTGCATTAAGAAAAATCCCCAAAACGACCGGAACCAAGACCACTTTGAGTGTACTGTAAAACAATCCCAAAGCATCCACATCAATCTCATTGCCCGAAAGACTGCTGGTCAGCAAAGGAGTCATCACTATAGCCGCCATGGTCGAAATGGCCGTCATGCTAACCGATAATGCCAAATTGGATCGGGATAAAAACACGATCACGTTGGAGGCCGTTCCTCCAGGACAACTCGATACCAAGATCAGCCCCACCGCAAAAAAAGGTGGCAGATCAAATGCTTTTCCTAAGAACCATCCCAAAAAAGGCATGACCGTAAACTGTAAAAATAAACCTGTCATAACCCACTTGGGAGTTTGGGTCACCCGACGAAAATCCTCCAATCGCAAAGTTAGGCCCATGCCCAACATGATCCCCCCCAATCCCAAAGTGATCCAATTCCCTGAAAACCAAGTAAAAATAGGAGGATGGTACAAGGCCAAACAAGAGGCTGACAATACGATCCATGGAAAAGCGGCAGGGATATGGTTAATGATTCGCAATGGCTAAGGGATTCTATAAGTCCATATCTCGTGCAATGGGTCTCCTTTACTGCTGAAACCCTGGTGATGCCAATCCATCCCATTTTTTACATATTCAAACTCCAATAAAATACCCACTTTATTGTTATCTCTGGAGAAATAATCAATCGTTTCCGTATAAGTACCGTCTGTTGCGGTATAGCTTCCCCCTCCAGTTCCATGAAAGGAAAAGCTCTCGGTGTTGTAGGCAATCCACTGGAAAAAACCATCAACTAGAATTTTCATAGTTTTTCTGGGGCGATTGGTGTCTCTCCTTCGCTCTTGGTTGCCATTGACCCGACCTGCCATCAACCACTTGCCCTGAAGCGGTAAATTAGTCTTGGAAATTTCTTTCCATCGATCCTGATCGTTGATCTCAATATGCTTTATACTGTCATTTGAAAAATTGGAATTGAACTCCAACGCAACCATAAGGTCATTCCCCTTTTTATGGTAAAAACCCCCTATGGTTTTGATGAATTGATTGGGCTTGGTTGTGAACTGAGTTTCAACATAATACTCATCATCCATCAGGATTCGATGCTGTATGTCTTGACCATTTTCCTGGGTGGTGAAGGAAAATACTTGCCCAAATATTATTTGACAAAAAAATAATTGTGAAATAAAAGTGATAAAAAATCTAGGTTGCATGGCTTTAAATTTAAGTTAATTAGCTGATATATAATAATTCCAATCTGACCTTTCTACTAACAGTCAGGTTGTTTTGTTGAGGAATTTATCTTGGAAATTCAAATCCCTCTTTGAGGTATTCATATTCGTAAACTGCCCTACCCAGAGCCCCCAAGAAAGGAATCCCCAAATCGTCGTATTCATATTCACCATCGTTAAATATTTGGTTATTATTAACCAAAACCGTTGCGGCCAAAAGAAACTCAACTCCCTGGTGGTCTTTTATGTAGGCCACATCCGTCAGAGTTCCAAAGGCCAAACCGACTTTGTTGTAGATTCGAATCTGATCAGACATTTCTCCTTTTAAATCCCCATACATCAAAAATTTACAATAGCTGTCATAATAATGATCTCTATCATAGTAGGGAACCTCAACCTCTGGAGGAGTCATACTCATCCAGTATTTTAAAAACTCATAATCTTTGGTTGTAAGGTCAAAAGACTCCTCCTTAGTGAATTGATCCGGAAAGATCAATCTTTTTAAAATTTGATTCAATGCGCTGAGGGATGCGTAATTCTTTTTTGAAAAATCCATNGGAGTTGGAATTAATGTCCCATCCTTGATAAAACCTTTTCCTTTGTGAACGNCAAAAACATCATCCTTTTCCAATTCCATTTTGTAGACCCTTTCAGGCTGCCGATAAATTACTTTACCCCCCTGAGAAAAAAATACAAACTCCGGGCTTTTGTCATTGTTTTTCGCCCCAGAGATCTTATGATAAATCTGAAAATCATGAATCCCCTTTTCTGCAAGACCTCTGTTGATCTTGTCCCGTCCCAAAAAATCGAAAAGATAATTGTAGGCCTGATTATCGCTCACCAAAAATAATTTTTTGATCAAATGGGAAATGGTGAGTTTACCATTGGGGTGGGTACTGTCCAAGACTGCCAAAGTCTTTTGACTTTCGTCCACTATCTCAAATGGCGAGTAGGGAGAGATCTCCACTCCTTGTCTTTGTAGTCTTCTTATTTTTTCCAATGCCAAAATCGCTACCGGAAGCTTGACCGTACTGGCAGGATAAAAATAACGCTTGGGATCTTCTTGATAGCTAAATTCCTTAAAACTGGGGTTCCCCTCATTGTCCCTTTGAATCTGAGTGTACAGAACTTGCAGTTCATATGCCTCTTTGTTGGAACGTATTTTTTTAATCAAGGAATTTTCACTTTCATTGATCAATTGGGTCAAAGTGTTATGATCTTTTTTTTTGAAACAAGGTCCACAGCCAATGAATAAAGTCATTAATGCCACAACTGCTGATATGTAAATTATTTTACGAGTAATCATAGATCATCTTACCGGGCAGTCCTATTTAAATAATCATTTNATTTAGGCGCTGATCCCTTGTAATTTATTAAATTGGNACAAATTTAATCTCATTTATAAAATGAAAAAACTTAACCCCAACTACTTCGCNATATTATTAATTGGTTGTCAATTCATTTATGGTCAAAAAGTAGCATTTGAAGAATACGACCTCGAAAACGGTCTTCATGTAATTTTACATCAGGACAACTCAGTACCCATAGTCACTACCTCCGTCNTATACCACGTGGGTTCCAAGGATGAAAATCCTGAAAGAACTGGTTTTGCGCATTTCTTCGAACACCTACTTTTTGAAGGCACCAAAAACATTTCAAAGGGAAAGTGGTTCAGTATCGTCACCGGTAATGGGGGTTCCAACAACGCCTATACCACCAATGATTTTACGTACTACTATGAGAATTTTCCTTCAAATAATCTCAAGCTCGGCCTTTGGATGGAATCCGAACGCATGCTCCATCCCATCATAGACCAAACCGGAGTAGACACTCAAAATGAAGTTGTCAAAGAGGAAAAACGCATGCGCTACGANAACAGCCCCTACGGAAAATGGAATGAAGAAGTCAAATCATATTTATATGAATTGCATCCATATAGCCAGACAACCATCGGGAAAATGGAGCATTTGGACGCAGCTACCCTCGAAGAGTTTATGGCCTTCAATAAAAAATACTACATCCCCAACAACGCTACTTTGACCGTCGCTGGTGACATTGACATTCCCCAAGCCAAAGGGTGGATAAAAGACTATTTTGGACCNATACCCAGTGGTCCGGAAATTCAACGAAGCTTTCCAAAAGAATCACCCATCACCGAAACCATCAAAGCAGAGGCCTTTGATCCCAACATTCAAATTCCCGCAGTCTTTTTGGCCTACAGAACACCGGGGCGAAACTCCAGAGACGCCAGAGTACTCGACGTAATTTCGACTTACCTCAGCCAAGGAAAAAGTTCTAAACTCTATAAAAAATTGGTGGACGATAAAAAAATGTCACTTCAGGTTGCCGCTTTTAATCTGAACAACGAAGACTACAGCACCTATGTAATCTTGAGTTTACCGCTGGGGGAGAACACTCTGGAAACTTTNATCACTGAAATTGACGAGGAGGTCTCAAAAATTCAAAAAGAACTGATCTCTGAAAAAGACTATCAAAAATTACAAAATCAGTTTGAATCCGAATTTGTCAATTCTAATTCTACCATTGAGGGAATTGCGAATTCACTGGCGGAATATTATGTCTTTTACGATGGAGACACCAACCTGATCAATAAAGAGTTGGATCTTTACAAGTCCATTAGTCGGGAAGAAATACGCAATGTTGCGCAAAAATACCTCAANACNAACCAGCGATTGGAATTACACTATTTNCCTGAACCCCAAAAAGAAGAAAAATGATAAGACTCCTAATATTATTAGTTTGCGTTGGCTTTTTGAGCAATGCACAAGCACAAGTTGATCGATCTGTACAACCCCAGCCNGGGCCNGCTCCACAGATTAACTTTGGAACACCGAAAGAACACCAATTTAAAAATGGTCTGACCCTAATGGTGGTAGAAAACCACAAACTACCTCAAGTTTCCGTTTCCCTAAGTATCGANAACCCCCTTGCNGTAGAAGGTGAAAAAGCAGGTTTGTCAGGACTGTTGAGCAGTATGATGGGAAAAGGATCCAAAAACATACNCAAAGATGAGTTTGAGGAAGAGGTAGATTTTATGGGTGCCCGACTGGGTTTAAGTGCCCAAGGCGGATATGCCAGTGCATTAAAACGCTATTTCCCNAGGGTTTTTGAAATGATGGCTGATGCTGTCCTAAACCCCCATTTTCTTGAAGAAGAATTTAAAAAAGAGGTNGATAAAACCTTAGAAGGTTTAAAAGCGTCTGAAAAAGATGTAAAAACCTCAGCGCGCAGGGTAGAAAATCTCCTTTCCTACGGTAAGGATCATCCCTACGGTGAATACATTTCGGAGGAAAGCATTAACAGAGTGTCACTAAATGATCTNGAACAATTATATCAAATAAACTTTCACGCTCAAAATGCTTACATCACAATAGTGGGAGATATTGATTTTGAAACCGCAAAAAAACTGACCAAAAAATATTTTGGCAAGTGGGCCAAAGGTCAGGTTACATCGATGTCCTTCACCAAACCGGAAAATGTAGCCCAGACCCAAATTGCGTTTGTGGAGATGCCCAATGCNGTTCAATCTGAAGTTTCGGTTGTCAGCACTGCAAATATAGACAGAAACAACCCTGATTTCTATGCGCTAACGATTGCCAACCAAATCTTGGGTGGTGGTGGAGAGGCCCGGCTNTTCCTCAACTTGAGAGAGGACAAGGGCTATACCTATGGGTCCTATTCTCGTTTTAATATCAACCACAAAACCAAATCACGATTGCGGGCTTTTGCCGCGGTTCGCAATGCCGTGACCGACAGTGCTGTGGTGCAGCTACTCTTCGAAATTGACCGTATGAGTAAAGAAATGGTTACCGAAGAAGAGCTCAAACTGGTCAAAGAAAAATATGCGGGTTCGCTAATCCGGTCTATGGAGGACCCCGAAAACATAGCCAGTTTTGCTTACAACACCAAGACACAAAATTTGCCGCCCAATTTCTATAACAACCTTTTAAAAAACATGCAAAAGGTGACAAGAGAAGACATTTCCAGGGTGTCCAAAAAATACTTTGACCCTAAGCTGATGNNGGTGGTGGTCACCGGAAAAGGAAGTGATATTTTGACACCATTGGAAAACATTGAATTCAATGGTCAGAAATTAGAAGTGCTCTATTATGACAAATACGGAAATGGTATAGACCGACCCGAATTTTCTAAACCCCTGCCNGAAGGTTTGACNGCCAAGAGTGTGATGGACGGNTATATTGAGTCCATCGGAGGTAAAGACAAATTGGAAGGTGTAAAAACTAAGGCTTCTATTTCAGAAGCCAGTATGCAAGGCATGACCATACAGGTCTCCAACCGACAAACGACCAAAAAACAAATGCGGGTAGAGGTCAGTATGATGGGTAATGTGATGCAAAAAACGGTAGTAAACCAAACCAAAGGATACAACCAAATGCAGGGACAAAAAATAGAGATGAAAGGGGAGGAACTAGAGAACACNCTTAAAGATGTATCCATTTTTCCCGAACTGGAAATTGACNCCGATCAAATTTCATTGAAAGGAATCGTATCTGTTGATGGAGTTGANGCCTATGAAATCAAATGGTCAGACAACAAAACCTTTTTTTANGCNGTGGAGGGTTTTCTTAAACTCCAAACCGTAGAAACCATTGAAATGCAGGGGCAAATTCAATCTTCCACGACCTCCTTTAGTGATTATAAGGCCGTAGAGGGCATCCTTTTCCCACACCTCGTCNGGCAAGATATGGGCCCNCAAAAAATAGATTTTCAGGTGAAATCCATCATCCTTAACGAATCCATGCCCGACAGTTTATTCGAATAAAATACNGCCTATAGAAGAACACTTTTTTTGCCCATTATAAGAAGTCATTGGTAAACCCAAATCATACCANTACCATTATAAACCCGTATTCACTTGTATTAGTATTGAATCAGCCTTTTAATAACTTTTGTTATTCAATCCTCAAGGTCGACAATATCCTTCTTTTTCCATACCACCGGTTGATAAATCATCAAGCAAAAACCACGGGACCAACTACCCATACTCGTTAAAATCTCTTGCAAAGATCATAAAACTTCTTTATCGCATTGTTAAGGAATAACTTATTGAAAACAATTCATTAAACTATAAAGTATAAAAAGATATAACGGCAAAAGCCATTAAAACGACTTTTAAACATACGTTCGCCAACAAAACCGAAACCATCCTGATCATCTTATGATTTAACATTATCTTTGACCTATGAAAAAAATACGACTCTTTTCGCTATTGATCGGACTGTTTGTTTTTACCG
>NZAX01000049.1 GCA_002687665.1 Flavobacteriaceae bacterium | reverse complement strand
CCAAAGTAAAAAATAATCTTAACCCATTTGTGAATTTGGTATAAATATTTTGCCGGTAGCATGATCCTTTTCAGCTCCCGTAACACTTGCTAAACAATTAATCGAACCCTTCCATTTCATTAAACCCAGAAAAGCAAAGATTAGTGCTTCTTTATAATCGATAATTTCGGATGAAGGAACCACTATTTTTGCTTTGGTTCTTTTTTGAATCGCTTCAACCAAAAAAGTGTTATAAGCTCCACCTCCAGAAAATAATACAGACCCTTTTTTAGGTAAACATTTTGCTATCTGTTGAGCAATATGGAGGGTGTAGGTGTGCATCAAGTCATTTGTTTCTGCATTGGCATAGTTATCCAAAATTTTTATAACACACTCCCTAACCCACTCTATTCCCAAAGATTTTGGAGGTTTTTTAGAGTAGAAATGAAGTTTATCCAATTGTTCTAAAAATGCGGGGATAATTTTTCCTCCAGCAGCAATTTTCCCACCCTCATCATAATTTAAATTTAGGCGTTGGGCTAATATATTTAGAACAGTGTTAGCGGCACAGATGTCATAGGCGAGTACATTTTGATTTTGCAGTATAGTGATGTTCGAAAAACCACCCAAATTAACACAAGCATTATAATTACTGAAGAGCGCTTGGTCGCCCATGGGAACCAATGGAGCTCCTTGCCCTCCAAATGCAACATCTTGAGCTCTAAAGTCACAAATAACTGGTAATCCAACTCGGTCAGCCAAGTGACTTAAGTTCCCTATTTGAAGTGTTAAACGTTTCTCGGGCTGATGAAAAACAGTATGACCATGTGAGGCTACTGCATCCAACACATTTATTTTCTCGTTGCTGATAAAACTAAGAATATTATCTCCCAAAAAATCAGTATAATCTTCATTAAGATTTTTAATTGCATGTGGTGATAAATTAATTGATTCATTTAGTTTTTTTTTCCATTTATTACAATAAATAACTGTAGTTGAAGCTAAAATCTTAAAAGTCCAAACTTTTTTTTTGGTAAACTTTACATACACCAGATCTAATCCATCTAATGATGAACCCGACATACAGCCAATAAAGTAGTAATGACGATAATTTGATTGATTAAGCAAGTTGAAATTTGTTTTATAAATAAATAAATCAATTTTAAAAATAAATTATTAAATCGAACAATTGATTAGACATTTATCAAAATTTAAAGCTTAAAATCGTAATTTGACAATTGTATTTTATTGTAATTGACAAACTTTTGGCCTTAAAACTTAAACATTTAATTTTGGGGACCTTTATTTAAAAAACCATTCAATGTTACCAAGTAAACAAGGACTATATTCCCCTGAAAATGAGCATGATAACTGTGGAGCAGGTTTTATTTGTAGCCTTCAGGGAAAGAAAACCAACGATATCATACACAAAGCGCTTGATATACTGGATTGTTTAGAACATAGGGGTGCTGTTAGTGCTGATGGGAAAACGGGAGATGGTGCAGGTATACTAATCGAAATACCACATGAATTTTTGAAAGATCAATGCAGTTTTAACTTACCTGAATTTGGTGAATATGCTGTAGGAATGGTTTTTTTACCAAAAAAAGACAATCAAAGATCATTTTGTATTGGGGTTTTGGAGGCTGAATTTGAGAATCAAGGTCTGAGGGTTTTAGGATGGAGGAAAGTTCCAGTAAGAACTGAAATTGTTGGAAAGATAGCCGCTCAAACTGAACCAAAAATTATGCAGATTTTTGTGGGTAAAGGGGATAAGAAAATTACTGAGCAAAATTTTAAGAATAAATTATTTTGCGCAAGAAAAATCTCAGAACATAAAATATATGAATCCAATTTATCTCAAAACTCCTTTTTTTATGTCCCCAGCCTATCAAACCGAACTATTATATATAAGGGTTTACTTATTCCCAAAGATATAAAAGGATATTACTCTGATTTATCTGAGCCTAAGGTCGTAACAAAACTTGCTTTAGTTCATCAACGATTTTCTACAAACACATTTCCAACCTGGGATTTAGCTCAACCATTTCGCTATATGTGCCATAACGGTGAGATCAACACTTACCGGGGAAATTTTAGCAGAATGGAAACAAGAGAGGAACTTCTTAATAGTGAATTTTTCGGTGAAGATATTAAAAAAATGTTACCAATAATTCTCCCAGGAAAATCTGATTCTTGCTCTATGGATATGGCAGTTGAGCTTCTCCTATCTACTGGCAGATCCCTTCCCGAAGTTATGATGATGTTAGTCCCTGAAGCATGGGAAAAACACACTTACATGGATGATGTAAAAAAAGCTTTTTATAAGTTTAATTCATGTTTAATTGAACCATGGGATGGTCCTGCTTCAATTCCATTCACTGATGGTAAATTTATTGGCGCCTTACTTGACAGAAATGGTCTCAGACCTTCAAGATATACAGTTACCAAAGACGGATATGTTGTGATGTCCTCAGAAACAGGAGTTTTGGAAATTGATCCTGTAAATGTTCAAATGCATGGAAGACTTGAGCCAGGAAAGATGTTTCTTGTTAACATGGACGAGGGAAGGATTGTTAAAGATGACGAAATAAAAAAAATAATTACTTCAAAAAAACCATATGAAAAGTGGATTAGTGATAATTTAATTTTACTGAAAGATATCCCTTACAATAAAAATATTGATATCACAGAAAAGGAAAGTTTTGAAACCAGAATGAGAATTTTTGGTTACACTCAAGAGGACATTACGACAATTATATCTCCAATGTTANTTAATGGAAAGGANGCTATTGGTTCAATGGGGATNGATACCCCACTTGCAGTTTTNTCAGATAAACCACAATTACTTTTTAATTATTTTAAACAATTNTTTGCTCAAGTTACAAATCCCCCTCTTGATGGGATTAGAGAAGAGATTGTTACCGACATAAGTTTGACCCTTGGTGAAGAATTCAATCTTTTCGAAATTTCTGACAAACATGCTAGAAAATTATTTATTGAAAACCCTATTATTTCAAATGAAGATCTTGATAAGATTTCATGTCTTGATCAAAATAATCTCAAGGCAGTAAAAATTCCTATTCTCTACGAAGTTGACATGGGTTTTAATGGAATTGAAATTTCCATGGGCGAGATAGTAAATAAGATTGACAATGAAATCACTAATGGCGCTAACATCGTTATTTTATCTGATAGAGGNGTNTCTTCTACNNTAGCACCAATACCAGTTTTNCTTGCNACATCTCATGTACACAANTACTTTAAAAGACANAAAAAAAGGTCNTCNTTCGGCATTATTATTGAATCAGCTGAACCAAGGGAGCCNCACCACTTTGCATTACTTTTTGGNTATGGTGCAAGCGCAATCAATCCTTATTTGGTGAATGAAATAATTCAATACCAGTCCAAGAGCAACAAATTAACTATTAATGCAGATGTAGCAATTGAAAATTTTAACAAAGCAATTGCAAAAGGTATTGTCAAAATAATGAATAAAATAGGGATATCAACATTAAATTCTTACAGAGGTGCTCAAATTTTTGAGGCTTTAGGTCTATCTCAAAAATTCATTGATGAATTCTTCACAAATACCCCAACTCGAATTGAAGGAATAGGCCTATATGAAATTGAAAAAGATGTNAGTAAGAGACACACGAAGGCATTTATCCATGAATCTAATTTGGGCTTGCCTCTCGAAATTGGAGGAGAATATAGGTGGAGAAGAGATGGTGANGCTCATGTGGTTAACCCCTCAACAATATCAACTTTACAGCAGGCAGTTAGACANAAAAGTTTTGATAAATATGAAAGCTTTGCCAAATTAATTAACGATCAAAATCACAAATTAATGACTCTGCGAGGTTTATTTGAGTTTTCGAATTTTGATCCAATTCCAATAAATCAGGTNGAACCTTGGACTGAAATCGTAAAAAGATTCAAAACAGGTGCAATGTCATTGGGTTCTATAAGCCAAGAAGCTCATGAAAATCTTGCAGTGGCTATGAATAGAATTGGAGGAAAAAGTAATTCAGGTGAAGGTGGCGAGGACTTGAAAAGGTTTCTTCCTGACAAAAATGGTGATTTAAAAAACTCAGCNATCAAACAGGTAGCATCTGGAAGATTTGGTGTTTCAAGTCATTACCTGAGCTCTGCTAAAGAAATACAAATTAAAATGGCTCAAGGAGCAAAGCCAGGTGAGGGTGGTCAGCTNCCAGGACCAAAAGTTAATCCTTACATTGCATCAGTTAGAAACTCCACNCCATATGTTGGATTAATTTCACCNCCCCCCCATCATGATATATATTCAATAGAGGATCTATCTCAGTTGATCTACGATTTAAAGAATGCAAATAGAAAAGCAAGAATTAATGTCAAGTTAGTTTCTGAAGTTGGAGTTGGAACGATTGCAGCTGGCGTTGCCAAAGCAAAAGCTGATGTAATTTTAATTTCAGGCTATGACGGAGGGACTGGTGCCTCCCCTCTGACATCTTTAAAACATGCTGGTTTGCCCTGGGAACTTGGAATTGCAGAGGCTCAACAAACCTTAGTCTTAAATGGTCTTAGAAGTAGAGTCGTTCTCGAGTGTGATGGACAACTGAAAACTGGAAGGGATGTTGCTATTGCNTGTTTACTTGGAGCTGAGGAGTTTGGTTTTTCAACTGCCCCCTTAATTGCTAGTGGTTGTATTATGATGAGAGCTTGTCATTTAAACACTTGTCCAGTTGGAATTGCAACTCAAGATCCAGACTTAAGGAAAAATTTTAAAGGAAAACCGGAACACGTAATTAATTACATGTATTTCGTCGCTGAGGAATTGAGACAAATAATGTCAGAGTTAGGATTTAGGAGTGTTGATGAGATGGTAGGACAATCNCAAAAATTAAACATGAACAGNGCCATNAATCATTTTAAAGCTGANGGAATTGATCTTTCCAAAATACTTTATAAGCCACATAAAAATATTTCAGAAGATTTAATTGAAAGGAATACTGAACTTCAAAACCATAATTTGGAAAATGTAATTGATTTCAAAATATTAGATGATGCAAAAAGTGCTATTTATAATAAAAAGTNCATTGAATTAAATTACAGAATAAAAAATACTGANAGAACAATAGGTGCAATTATAAGTAATGAAATTTCAAACTTACACGGGCCAGATGGACTACCAAAGAATACTCTGAAATTGAATTTTTTTGGAACTGGTGGTCAAAGCTTTGGTTGTTTTGCCACTAAGGGTTTGTTAATGAAAATTACCGGAACCACCAATGATTATTTTGGAAAGGGGCTCTCAGGCGCAACAATTATTGCAAAGGTTCCAGACGAGGCTACATTTAAATCTCACGAAAATATAATTACAGGTAATGTTGCTTTGTATGGTGCTACAAATGGCGAAGCATATGTAAATGGAATTGCTGGTGAAAGATTCTGTGTTAGAAATTCTGGAGCNAAAGCTGTGGTTGAGGGAATTGGTGATCATGGGTGTGAATACATGACTGGGGGTGTAACTGTTATACTTGGTAATTTTGGAAGAAATTTTGCAGCTGGCATGAGTGGTGGTATAGCCTATATTTACAGTGAGAGTGGCATATTTGATGAGAAAAAATTTAATCTGGAAATGGTAGAATTAGAAGATTTAAACACTAAAGATAAAGACGAAGTTTTATCTCTAATTGAAAACCATCAAAAATATACTAACAGTAAAATTGCAGGTCAAATTTTAAATGATTGGGGCAAAAATGTAAAAAAATTTATTAAAGTAATGCCAACTGATTATAAAAGAGCTCTTGAAATTCTTGAAAAAAGTGAAAAAGAAAATAAAATTAGTTAACTATGGGAAAGCTTAGGGGATTTATGGAGTATGACAGAATTAAAGAACCTGTCGTAACACCAAAAAAGCGAATAAGAAATTATAAAGAATTCACAATTGCTCCAAACAATGATGAATTACTTGAACAAGGGGGAAGGTGTATGGATTGCGGAGTCCCATTTTGTCACAGTGGTTGTCCATTAGGTAATTTGATCCCAGATTTTAATGACGCTGTCCACAAAAATGAATGGCAAAAAGCGCTCAATATTTTGCACTCTACTAACAATTTCCCTGAATTTACCGGTAGACTTTGCCCCGCTCCTTGTGAGGAGGCGTGTGTCTTAGGAATCATTAGCCCACCTGTGTCCATAGAATTAATTGAAAAGTACATCGTGGAACGCGGGTTTTCTGAAGGCTGGATCAAGCCTCAACCTCCTGATAGCAGAACAGGGAAGTCCATTGCCGTAATTGGATCAGGCCCTGCTGGACTAGCTGCTGCACAGCAGCTCAACCGCGCAGGCCATACTGTAACTGTTTTTGAAAGAGATAATAAAATTGGAGGTTTACTTCGTTATGGAATCCCAGATTTTAAAATGGAAAAAAATATAATCGACCGTCGTTTAAAAATTCTTGAAGCAGAGGGCATCATATTTAAATGTAATGTTGAAGTGGGAAAAACCATTAAAACCGAGAATATCGAAAAGGAATTTGATGCAGTTTTGCTCTGTACGGGAGCTAGTATCAAACGGGAACTTCCTATTCCTGGTGCAGACCTCAATGGCGTGACACAGGCCATGGACTTTTTACCCCACAACAACAAAGCTGTTGATGGACAACACAGTCGCGATCCAAAATTTTTAGCCAAAGACAAAAATGTAATAGTTATCGGGGGTGGAGATACAGGATCTGACTGCATAGGCACCTCCAATCGTCAAGGGGCGAAGAGTGTAACCAATTTTGAAATTATGCCCAAACCCGCTGATGGAAGAACAGAAGATAATCCCTGGCCCTATTGGCCATTCAAACTTAAAACCAGTTCTTCTCACGAGGAGGGCAGCCACAGGGAGTGGAGTATACTAACAAAAGAATTCGTTGGAGATGAAAAAGGAAATCTCATAGGTCTCAAAACAGTTGAGGTAGAGTGGAAAAAAATCCCTGGAGAAAGACCTCAACTGACAGAAATCATAGGTTCGGAAAAAGAATGGCCATGTGAACTGGCCCTTCTTGCACTTGGTTTTACCGGTCCTGAAAAATCACTTCCTGAACAATTTGGTTTAACATTTGACCCCAGAGGAAACGTCAAAGGAGAGAAACAATATCAAACCAATAGACCTAATATTTTTACTGCCGGTGACGCAAGAAGAGGCCAATCGCTAATTGTATGGGCCATCTCAGAAGGTAGGGAAGCTGCTCACCAAATTGACACCTACCTGATGGGTAGTTCGGATCTTCCATTAAAAAATATGGCAGGAGATTTGTCGAGAGTATAAGGTTTTATAAAGTCTATTTCAGAAGGGCTTTTTAGAGCCCTCTTTTTGTCTTAAATAATTGACTAGTAAAATTTTATTCACGGTTTTACTGAAAAAAGTTCCAAACCAATCCAAAACGAATTGAAGAATCCCGATATGGAGTAAAGGGAGCGGAATAATAGTTGTATCCCGTAATATCACTGTTAAAGTGTTCGTATTTCAAAAACAATCGTGTTTGCTGTATTTTCGCATTTACGAAGAAATCTAACCTTGGAAATTTTCCAATTTTCGTGTGGTTTTGAGAAACAAATTCACCCAAATGTGCACTGTATCTATCTGCGTAAAATTCTGTAAAATACTGTGCCGTGATACCGGTCTGTAAATAAAGTGCTTTATTAAATAATTGACTGGAAAAAAGGAAAGAAGTCCTCAAATTCCACTCTGGAACATTAAGGGGTTTAAAATCAATATCTCCATCATGCGACACTTGTTGGTACTGGGCTGTGTTGGACAAGGTAAATTTCCAAAAATCCAGTTGCTGTGAAAAACGTAATTTGAGATAACCCACCGTCCCTTTGTACTGCTCCGGAGTAACAACCAACTCCTCTTCTTTTTTGATATCATCACTAAATTCTTCAGGCCCGAGTCGGCTATCTGGTAGGAGGTTTTTAAAATAGGTGTAATTATTTAATACTTCGTATTTTCCCTCTATTGTTCCCCACTTGGGATAGGCAAAAGTGAAATTGAGCGTATTGATCAATTGATTTTTAAAATCAGGATTATGCCAATCGTATTCAACAAAGTTGCTTCTATTTAGAAAGAAATTAAAATTAGGAGTTTGTGATCTTAAACTAAGCTTGACTTTGGTGGAAGTACCATTTTTAAAATCTCTACTGATGGCACCAGAAATGAATTGACTGGCATAGGCCTTAAATGCAGAGAAATACCCTTCCCCTTTAAAATCAAATTTTAAAAAGGTTTTTTTCCAATAGGCAGAAAGTGCTATCTGATTAGCTTGGATTTCGGTAGGGGTAGGTCCGTAATCATATGGCTCATCTGGATTTTTAGTATTTTCAGGCAGACTTATCCTATAATCCCAATGAATCAGACGTAAGCCTGCTTTGAGCTCTCCCAAGTTCTTTTCTCGAAGAATAGCATAAAACTCATTGTCCATAGTATCCAATGAAGTTCGTATTCCGAAAAAAGCATCTCTTAAGACATTTCCAAAAAAGGAATTTCTAGTTGAATTGTCAAAAATAAAATGTTTACCCTCGAAGTTGAATTTATGTCCAAGTGTAATTGCTTTTGGCTTTTCATAATTTTTCATTTTGTCATTCCCCCCCAACTTGACATCATACTGATGATCCAAATAATAGCGCCTGCCGATAAGCGTGTTATTAGTATTGGCATTGTTGGTCAATCGGGATCGATCCAAAAAACCATCGTATTCAAATTCTTCAACTGCTTTTTCAAAAAAATATACACTGAGTGAATCCAACCCACCATTAGCTTGATTTTCAAGGCGTTGAGCTGTAAAGTGAGATCGCTGACGATAACGGTAATTCTTGGAGGTATACTGGGAGGTAAAGCGTAGATTGGTTCCACCTCCAAGGGTATTAATGTAATTTCCTAAAGAGCGAAAGGCTTTGTGGGCCAGGGTGATATTGAGACGAGGTGAAGTGTTCACCGTAATTAAGGCATCTAACAACTGTCCTTGTTCAAAAACAGTTTTAAAAAATATTTCTGTCAACGGAGATGGCACCTCATAATATCCAACTTCATCCTCTTCAATGTATCCATAATGCTTTGCCCGAGCACCTATGTCGGGGATTAGTTTTTGATCCTGGAAATCATATCCCAGTTTATTGAATGTCTCACCAACATTCGCAAAAGGAAGCAATTCAAAATAATCTTTTCGTAAATAATTAAAATGATAGTCTTTGTTGATTGTCAATGTGGTATCTACATGTGTTTCTGTACCATCGGAAAAATAGATTTTATAATCCTCTATGGTAATATCTTCCATTTCCGTAATCGGTTTTTGAGCGATCTCTCTCGCTTTTCGCAATCGGAGATTATATTGAGTTCTTTGAAGGGAAAAGGAGTCCAGTAACTGAATGATCAATGAATTGGATATAAACCTACTATCATGGTCCAGCCCTATGTCTTTCATGTATTTGAATCGGGGGGTGAGGTTTTCGGCAATAGAGTCAGGTAGTTTGGGAAGGGTATCCAAGACAATATTTTTTAAAATTCCTGGTTTGGAGAGCCTAAAAGACAAAAACAAAAGGGAGTCTCTACGACTGATTATTTTTTCTTCCTCAACAGCTAAACTATCAATAGCGACTGAGAGACTGTCACTGGCCCTCTCAACAACCACAGAAAAGCCAGAAACCTCAAGGGTATTATTTGTTTCATCAGTCAGATCTTCAATGTCCTGATTTTCTTGCGCTTGGGTCTTGTAGACAACCATAAGCAAAAAAACAAGGAGGAGTCGCTTCATTAAAATGAATTTGATGCGAAGTTAAAATAATTGTACTTAATTTAGGTTCACTAAACCAAACGATTATAAGGGTTGTGCTCACTAGACAAATTACATCAAAAACAGAAGCAGGGACAGACGAGGCCGGGAGAGGTTGTCTGGCTGGTCCCGTTACTGCTGCTGCGGTGATCTTGCCTCCCAATTTTGATTTGCATCATTTGAACGATTCAAAAAAACTGACCGAAAAACAACGCTATGATCTCCGACCCCAAATTCAGGCCAAAGCGATAGCCTTTTCCTACGCCCATGTTTACCCCGAAGAAATTGACCAAATCAATATTCTCAATGCCAGTATCAAGGCCATGCATTTGGCATTGTCACGATTGACTTTGCCCATTGATTTTATTGCGGTAGATGGCAATCGGTTTCACCCTTTTGAAACTATCCCACATGAATGTGTAATCAAAGGGGATGGCAAATACCAGAACATAGCTGCAGCCTCTGTACTGGCCAAAACCTACCGAGACGATTACATGAAAAAAATACATGAAAAATTTCCCCAATACTACTGGAATCAAAACAAGGGTTATCCCACCAAAGTCCATCGTGCAGCCATTGCAAAAAATGGGGCTACACCCCATCATCGCAAATCTTTTCAATTACTCCCAAAACAATTGGAACTCCCCCTTTAATCTATGCCATCAAGTGTTGAAAAGTCAGTTGAATTTAATCTCACCATTTCCGCAGAATTGAAGGCTTGATTTAATATTTTTGATGTTGATGATAAAAAGAATTATACCGTTAATTTCGCTATGGCTTCTCTTGGCTTGTGCGTCAAAGAATCAGAAAGAAACCAGTCTGATTGAATTGGTTCCTCAGAACACCAGTTTTGTTGCACAGATCAATGACAGCATTTCACTGAAAAGCTCAATGGAATTGTCAAAAATCTTCTCATTGAACAGCGATTTAAAAAAAACTGTTCAAAACATCATCCCCAAAAATCCCACTTCTCCCTGGGTGATATTTTTTACCCCTGTTGGAAAAAAAGATAATGTAGTAAGTCTGATTGTAAAAAACGATCCGAAAGATAGCTTATTGAATTATCAAAAGACTTTTAAATATAGTAACAAAACCATTGGCGTCCTCAATCAAGGAGGGCAAACTTTTTACACCACTGATCTAGATCGGCTCAAAATGTGGTCCCAATCACAACTTGTGATTGAGAACGGTATTCGGAATTTTGAAAAACAACAGCGAGGAATTGTGAATCCAGATTTTTATAAATTGGCCGAAAGCATGGATGAAGATTTGGCGGTTAATTTCTTAATTCACCCCTCCTCGACCCCACTGATCCAATCTTTTTTTCCAAAAACACCGCTATTTCCTCAGACTGGAAGAGGTTGGATTGAATTGGGTATGGAGGTTTCAGAAAATGCCATCAGCCTCAATGGAGTGGTCTTTCTCAACGATTCTATCCCGGATGGTTTAATCTTGATTAAAAACATCAAACCCCAAAAACTATCGCTTCCCAAAATCGTTCCAGAAAACTTTAGCAGTTATCTCGGTTTTCCAATAGACAATATGCAACAGCTGGAGGACAATTTTAAACGCTTCAGCAGGCGGGTGAATTTACCCATCAACAAAACCAATTTTTCGACACTAAACAATCTTAATGAAGTTGCTTGGATTTTTACCGCAGGTGAAAAATCTATTGCCTTTCGAATTGATGATATCGAAGATAACTTTCCCGATTTTCTTTCTATGGAAAATGAAGCCAAAAAATTCCGTGCTTTCTCCTATTATCCCGCTAGAGTCCCTCCTAATCTTCAAGTATTGATTAATGTTTTTGGCGATAAAATTGATCCCAAATGGGGGTGTTGGTATGAAAATCTGCTGATCATGAGTGAGACAGAGTCGGGATTGAAAAACATTCTGGGAAGTTATCTGGATCGAAATACATTGGATCGACTTCCTGAATTCAAAAACTTACAGGAAAAACTTGCTGATGAAAATTCTTTCTTATGGATAGGCAACAACAAAAATCTTGTCAAATACTGGCAGGAAAATAAAACCCCAAAAAACATTAAAAATTTATCCTTTAAAGCATTTCCACTAAGTGCTTTTCAGGGCGTGGCAGAGAACGACTTTACCCACTTGTTTTTCAGTCTTGAAAAAAACCTGTCCTCAAAAATTAAAGTCGGGGTAAAAAATGCATACACCCTAGAACTCAATAAACCTTCTATCATTCCACCCCAATGGTTTAAAAATCACAGAAACAAAGGTATGGACGTTGTGGTTCAAGATAGCGAAAACGTGCTTTACCTGTTTTCCAATACCGGAAAATTGTATTGGAAAAAAAAGCTATCCGGTAAAATCATTGGAAAAATCAGAGAGGTCGATCTCTATAAAAACAACCGTTGGCAACTGGCTTTTAGAACTGCCGACCGATTGATGATATTGGACCGCAATGGAAAAATCGTTAAACCATTCAACATCAAACTTCCCAAAAGTACCAATCCTCTACCCCTTTCCATTTTTGATTACGACAACAATCGCAATTATCGTTTTTTGATTGCTCAGGATCGATCCCTTTTAATGTACAATAACAGAGGCAAACTACTAAGTGGATTTACCCTCAAAAAAGTCAATGCTGACATTATCACATCCCCAAAACATATTCGCCTTCAAGGTAAGGATTACATTTTAATACCTTTGGAGAATTACACATTAAAAATAGTTTCCCGAACCGGAAAAGACCGAGTCAAAGTCAAAGGGAAAATCACCTTTTCAGACAATGAAATTTTTTCCTATCTCAATACTTTTAGCACAACCGATCAAGGTGGGAATCTCATCCAGGTAGATACCAAAGGGAATAAAGTCTCCTCTGCACTCCAATTGACTGCGGGTCATCACATAGATGCCACAACCAAAACACTAGTCACGCTTTCCGAAAACGAGCTCAACATCAAGGGCATCCCCGTCAAACTCCCTTATGGAGAATATACCCCTCCCAAGATATTTTACCTGAACAACACCCTATATTTCAGTACTACAGACACCAGTAGCCAAAAAGTGTATTTATTCTACAGCAATGGTGAATCAGTGAAAGGCTTTCCGGTCTATGGGAAATCAGCAGTCGATCTGTCCAATAGTGACAAGGACAAGGCGCTGGAAATGGTTGTTGCAACAGAAGACAATAGTATTTTGATCTACGAAATCAATTGATTATCTCCGCCTGAAATACTTCTGTAAAGTGTTTTAAAAGTTTGTCCTTTACTTCCTGCTCATTCATTTGCTCTTTCAATTCATTGGCTAGAGAGGTAACCCCTTTTCCTCGTATTCCACAAGGAACTATATAATCGAAATAAGACAAGTCAGTGTTCACATTGAAGGCAAATCCATGCATGGTTACCCATCGGCTAGCTCTTACACCCATAGCGCATATTTTTCTGGCAGAAGCAGTATTCAAATCTAACCACACCCCTGTTTCTCCATCACTTCGGGCTCCGTCGATCCCGAAGTCGGCCAAGGTTTTGATGATAACCTCCTCCAGGGAACGCAAGTAGAGGTGGATATCGGTAAAAAAATTATCCAAATCCAGAAGCGGGTAGCCTACTATCTGTCCTGGACCGTGGAAAGTTATGTCGCCTCCACGATTGGTTTTATAAAAAGAGATCCCTTTGGTTGCCAGTTCTTTATTATCTAAAAGCAAGTGCTCCATTTTTCCACTTTTGCCTATGGTAAAAACCGGAGGGTGGGTCACAAAAAAGAGATGATTGTCTGTAGGAAAAGGGTTCTCGAGTTTTCGGTTTTCTCTTTTACGGGCAATGATTTGAGAAAAATATTCCTCTTGTCTTCGCCAAGCCTTCTCATAGGAAAGTGAACCCCAGTCTGCTAATTTTACATTTTTGTTTTTCATGCTTCCCAACGCTCTGGATTGTTCAAAATCACCAAGGCCGCAATTACTCCGGGTACCCAACCACATAAGGTCAACAAAAAGACAATAACAATCGAGCCACAGCCCTGGTCTATTACAGCTAGAGGGGGAAAAAGAATAGATAAAAGTACACGCCAAAAACTCAAAATACTATGATTTTGTCAAAGATAGGAAATTTGATTACCGATTACTTGAGACTGATTATCTTTGCAAAAATCAATTGGCCTCATGGCGCAACTTTCAGAGCAAGAACAAGTAAGAAGAGAAAAGCTACAAGCACTCCGCGGATTGGGAATCAATCCCTACCCGGCCGCTTTATATCCGGTAGATTCAAATACCAAAACCATCAAAGAGGACTTTAACGAAGGCAAATCCGTCACGATAGCTGGGCGATTGATGTCGCGTCGAATTCAAGGTAAAGCCAGTTTTGCAGAATTGCAAGACAGCCAAGGGAGAATTCAGATCTATTTCAACAGAGACGAAATTTGCCCTGACGAAGACAAAACCACTTACAATGAGGTCTATAAAAAATTGCTGGATATTGGAGATATTATTGGTATTGAAGGAGAATTATTTACCACTCAGGTGGGAGAAAAAACAGTCCTTGTCAAAAAGTTTACACTACTGAATAAAGCATTGCGTCCCCTACCCCTTCCCAAAACCGATAACGATGGAAATGTCTATGATGAATTTAACGACCCCGAACTGCGTTACCGGCAGCGCTATGTGGATTTGATCGTCAATCCTAAGGTAAAAGACACCTTTGTCAAACGGACCAAAATCACCAACAGCATACGAGAATTTTTTAACAACAAAGGCTATCTGGAAGTTGAGACACCGGTATTACAGCCCATCCCGGGAGGTGCAGCGGCAAGACCTTTCGTCACCCACCACAACGCTCTGAATATTCCCTTATACCTAAGAATCGCCAATGAACTCTATCTCAAACGTTTGATTGTAGGAGGCTTTGATGGGGTATATGAATTTTCCAAAGACTTTAGAAATGAAGGAATGGATCGCACCCACAACCCCGAATTTACCGTAATGGAATTGTATGTTGCCTACAAAGACTACTTCTGGATGATGGAAACTACTGAGGCATTATTGGAAAAAGTTGTACTGGATACAAAGGGTATAACTGAAGTAACCGTGGGAGAAAAGCGAATTGATTTTAAAGCCCCCTACCCTAGAATCCCTATTTTAGAAGCTATCAAAAGCCACACGGGGATCGATGTTTCGGAAATGGATGAAAATCAATTGAAAGAGACCGCAAAAAATTTGGGATTGGAGGTGGACGATACTATGGGAGAAGGCAAATTGATCGATGAAATCTTCGGAGAAAAATGCGAACACCACTACGTTCAGCCAACCTTTATCACAGATTATCCTAAATCTATGAGTCCTCTGACCAAAGAGCATCGCGACAATCCCAAATTAACGGAGCGTTTTGAATTGATAGTCAACGGAAAAGAGCTGGCCAATGCCTATTCTGAGCTCAACGACCCCATTGACCAAAGAGAGCGTTTTGAGACCCAGTTGGCCCTGGGTGAAAAAGGAGACGATGAAGCCATGTTTATCGATCAAGATTTTCTTCGGGCCTTGGAATTCGGTATGCCACCAACCTCCGGAATAGGTATTGGTATTGACCGCTTGGTGATGCTAATGACTAACAACAGTTCCATACAAGAAGTACTTTTCTTCCCACAGATGAAACCCAAACAAAAAGCCATTCCCCTTACTGAAGAAGAAAAAATTATTTTGGATTTACTTAAAAAAGAAAATCCAAGTGCCCTAAACACGTTAAAAGAGAAAAGTGGATTGAGCAACAAAAAATGGGATAAATCCATTAAAATTTTGACCAAAAACAATTTGGCAAAAGTATTCAAAGACGACCAAGGGCTTTGGGTGGAGTTAATCAATTGACTTTCATACAGGTGTTGATTTGTTTAAAAGTGTTTCTGGCCAATCAACAAAACAGTTTAAATTCCCCGAAAGAAAGAAGTAAATTTATTATTTCCATAAAGCCATTACCGCTTCTAGAGCGGTAATGGTTTTTTCGATATCCTCATAAGATAAAGCATCATTTAGAAAATAGCTTTCGAAAGCGCTGGGAGGTAAATAAATACCTTCATTTAGCATTCCGTGAAAATATTTTTTAAAGGCATCATTATTTCCATCAGTAGCGGAATCAAAATCCACAACTTCCGAATCCGTAAAGTGCAACGAAATCATAGAACCCAAGCGGTTGATATGGTAGGGGATACCTTTTTTATCCAACACTTCCTGCATTCCCTGATGTAGGGTTTCAGTTTTATGATCGAGACGCTCAAAAATTTCTGGGTTTTCATTTAATGTTTTAAG
>NZAX01000048.1 GCA_002687665.1 Flavobacteriaceae bacterium | reverse complement strand
TGGAGGCTCCATATGCAATTCCAAAACCCACCACGAAAAAGGCTATGCCTCCAAAGATGATATCAATGATGACTTTTGCAATGATACTCATTGCATTTTTAGCCCGAACAAAGCCCGCCTCTAAAAGTGCAAAGCCCGCCTCCATAAAAAAGATCAGTGCAGCACAAAGAGCAACCCAAACAGTATTGATCGCAAAAATTTGTTCATTAAGTAGTTCTGAATATTCTTCCATTGGTATGTTTTTATTATTTCGCCGTAAATATATATAATAAAAATTCAGAAGAACAAATCGGTCTGATTTATCAGAAAAAAAGAAATCTTATGAGACTTGATCAAAAGATTAATATTCAAAAAATGAAAGGCATTTAAGATGTAATTGAACGATTTAGCAGAGGCATCTACTCTAGAACCTCATTATCGCCAACCAACATTTCATCGAACTTGAGATCGTCCAATCCTTCTTGATCAAACGGATCTTCAATGTATTCCTGAATGTTGTAAAGAGCCATTAGGATAAAACCAATAATCACCGAAAAGAAAATGGAAACTACTAATTCCAAAAAGTTGTTTTTATCAAAACTTGCTAAAATATTGGAATTATATACCAATGGAGAGAGGTAAATAAAAACCAAACAATACAACCTGAGAGAGATGGGAGTAGCATGAATTTTAAGTGTGTTGAGTTTTTCAACACTTTCAAACAATTCATTTTTTACCCTAATGATACTGTCTTTTTCCCTTTCATTATATAGATTTTTATAGTTTTCTAAGAAATAGAAAATCTCTTTTCGTTTGCTTCTGATGTGATCCATTTTCAGCCCACCTTTATTGGTCAAGATTTTTAATAAGTCATCCTGCAGACCCAGCAATGATTTAAAAAAAGTAGAATATTCTTTTGTATTTGTACCATCAACCGCCCGAAAAAGATTGGACAGCTCAATCATTTTATTCCTAAAACTATTGAATTCACCAATTGCTTCTTGTCTTTTTTGATAGGCACTGGTTATTGAAAAAACAAGAGGAAAAACAATTGCGATGCTCAAAATGGTAAAATCAATTTGGAGATTGAAATCAAATTTGTCATAGAAAAAATAAATGACCAAGGTTTCAACTACAATAAATATCATTCGAAAATTGATCGCCGAATAAATTACATTTATTTTTTTACTCATTTCTTTAAATGCGTTTAACAAAGGTAAATATTTAATGAAATTATAATTAGAACTCTATAAAAGTAAATTTATTGTTTAATGATATTCAAATGATCAGTAAATAACTATGGATTGCAGTAAATATGCAGTATTTAAAAATCTCAAAAGATTTAAATTTTACATTTTCTAAAATCAATGCCTGAATTAAGGGGTAACTAATTCAGTCTTATTGGAAGGCCATAGCCTTTCTCCTCTATTTGGGTTAATTTAAAAAGCATCCTAACTGTAGGGGCCAGCTGATTGTTGTAAAGTTGACCTCCATTAGTAACCTCCCCAAGATTCTTTACTCCTTTTCCAAATACAATAATCCACGTTTGATCCGATCCCATAATATCAGTGCCATGACTTCTCCAACTGTCTATGGGATCTGTTCCTCTGCCATGGTCAGTACCAATAATAAAGGTCGTTTTCCCTCGATAGTAGTCACTTTTCTGAGTATAATTCCATAAATCCTCAATTAGAGCGTCGGTATTTTTGGTTGACTTTATATAGGACTCATAATCTCCATTATGGGCAAAATCATCAGTTTCTCCGTAAGCAATGTAAATAAAATCAGGTTGGTGTTTATCTAAATAAGACTTAGCAAATTGATGGGTAAAGCCGTCAAGCCGAACTGATCCCCAGGGACTGGGAATCTGTCGCTGGAGTTCATTTAGTAACTCCTCCCCAGGAGTGAGTGGAAAATCAGTGGAGGGTTCGAAACCACAATTTGTATAAACCCCCGATCTTTTCTGATTGACTATGGCATCAAAAACGTCCCAACTGCCAAAGGCAGCAACATTCGTTTTGCCATAGACATTTGCAAATTGCTCCAAAACGGTTTGATTAGGGTTAAGAGTCTTGGCATTGCTGTCTATCCTTTGATCGTCTGCTCTACCGCTAAGTATTTCGTTATAGCCAGGATAAGAAAACCACATTCCATTAGTAAGGTTAACCTTACTTCCCAGGGTTCTATTTCCATGAATTTGTCCCATTTTAACCACTTGTGTCCAAACGAAAGGCATCAGTATTTTTCTTCTATCAAGAGGACTTGCTGCCCAGGTCTTGTTATAAAGTTCATCAGTGTGTTTGACGTATTTTTTATTTTTGACCAACAAGGAATCAACACCAAAAAACAGTTCTTGCCATCTTAATCCATCCATGGTAATCAAAAACACCTTTTGATCATTTTCTGTCTTTTGTGAAAACCCCAAAAGGGTGCAAAAAAAGACAACAATAAAACAATAAGAAACATTAATTTTTAACATATGATTAATTGATAAAGTCACCCTTAAATATAAGATTAATGATTTGAAACCTCATTCGAAGAATTCGATGTTGAAATAAGAAAGTGATTTTAAAGCATGATAGTGATAACAAGAATGCTAAAAAGTGGTTGAAAAGTTCGAATCAATTATTTTAATGTATATTAAAAAATTATTAATCATAATGTTGGGTCCTTTAAAGACAATTATTTAATCTAAAATCAATAATTAATGAAATCTAATTCCATTTTGTTCTCCGAAAAAAAGAAACTGGTCAAATACAATCCCTCAAAATATTCATCCGAGTGGGAATTAGATTTTGAATATAATGTTTATGGTATTTCGAGAATTGATAATTATGTATTTGTCACCACCTGCTCCAATTGGGGAACTACCTACACTAGTTTGGTTGAATTTGACACTGGCAAGAAGTTGTGGACATTAAAAGAAATATTTTATACAGTTCACATTATCGGTGATAAGCTTATTTATAAAGACAAGAAAAAGTATTTCAATGGTATCGATATCAATACTGGAAAAAATATTTTCAATACTAAGCCTCCATACAAATGGTCAACCCCAAAAGCCATGCTATTGAATGGAAAATTCTTCCTTTACAACTCCAAAAAAACCTGTCAACTTAATCTTGAGAATGGTGATTATTCTGAAACTAAACTTCCAAGAGGATTGGATCCTAAAGAAATGGATTTTGTCCTAGATGAATTCCAAATCAATATAAATAATATGCCACAGAGTGGTGGTGATGCCGGACATTATATGATGATGGGAGATGCTGGAGTTGGTGACGCCGGAGGTGGTGGTGATGGCGGCGGCGGCGGTGACGGTTAACCAAAATCTAGTCTAGCTGGGTTTATACATTTTTATAATAAATAACTTAAAAAAGGAGTTTTTATAAATTAATTATACAACTTTCTGTAAATCAATGCTTTGTAAGCATTTTCAAAGTTTTTTTTAAAAATTTTAACATTTTTTTAGTATTTTTTTAATTAGATGCTATAAAAGTTATACATTTACAGCCCAAATTTTACGCCTACTTTTAAAATATTGCATTTATTCATTTTAATTATTTGGAATTTGCAATATTATTTTAACCCATTATTATGCATGCATAATAGTGTTTATACAAGAAATAAATAATTAATTTTATGAAACAATTTATTTACGTAATTACCTTGTTTTTAGGTATTTATATGGTCAATGCCCAGCAAACCATAACGGGAAAAGTTCAAGACCAAGATGGTATTGATCTTCCTGGAGCTTCAATTGTAGTTGATGGAACAAACAATGCAACTACAACTGATTTCGATGGAAACTTTACAATTTCTGCAAACAATGGTGAAAAGCTCATAATCAGCTTTGTTGGATATCAAGCTGCTGAGATTGTAGTTGATGGAAGCAATGTAATGGCAATTTTAAGTTTAGCCACTGAATTGGAAGAGGTAGTTGTAACTGGGTACGGTGTTTACGACAAGAAAAGATATACAGGTAGTGCAGTCACAATTGACTCAGAACCTATTAGTCGTAAAAACATTTCGAACATTTCTAGAGGTTTAGTTGGAGAAGCTTCCGGTTTAACAGTTGTAAGCAACTCCGGACAACCTGGAACAAGTGCAACAGTTAGGATTAGAGGAAAAGCTGGTTCTGTAAATGGTAATTCTGCACCGCTTTATGTATTGGATGGTGTTCCATATAATGGAAACATTAATGCGATTAATCCAAATGATATTGAGTCAACTACCATATTAAAAGATGCTGCGGCTACCGCCATATATGGTAACAGGGGAGCCAATGGTGTAATCTTAATTACTACTAAAAGAGGGGATGCTGATGAAGCTAGAATATCAGTTGATATTAAATCTGGAACAAATACGGACTACCTACCTAGATATTCCGTGATTGAATCTCCTGAAAGATGGACAGAAATTGTATGGGAATCTCTAAAAAACAGAGGTACAGGCCTTGGTCAAGATGGAGCAGATTATGCACAAGCAAGATTGTTTAGTGGTGCAGGTATCAATCCAAAATACAACATGTGGAATGCTGACGGAGATGCATTAATTGATCCATCCACAGGTAAATTTAATTCATCAATAGCCAGAAGATATGATCCAGAAGTTTGGAGAGATTATGCTTTTAATGATGCAAGAAGAAATGAAGTTAATTTTAGCATCAGTGGAGGAAGTAAAACAACTAAATACTATTACTCGGTAGGTGCATTAGAAGATGTGGGGTATGGTATAAATTCTGATTTTAGGAGATACTCTACTCGTCTTAATTTAGATTTCACTCCTTACGAGTGGTTAACTGCTAAAACAAATTTCGGATATTCTTATGCTGCATCTAATTTTAATGGGCAGTCAAGTGATTCTGGAAGTATTTTTTGGACCACTGCTAACATGCCTAGAATTTACCCCTTATTTGAAAGAGATGCAGACGGTAATAAAATCGATGATGTTTACGGTGGTTACAAATATGATTATGGTGAAGGTAGAGGATTTGCTGGTTTAACTAACTCAATTGGTGATGCATATTATGACACTGATAAAGATTTAATCCACAACTTAAACATCAATCAACAATTATCTTTTAATCTCATGGAGGGAGTTAAGTTTGAATCTCTATTTTCTGTTAATTATTTGATGGATAACACTGATTTTGTCTCTGACCCAACTTATGGGTCTTCAAGAGGTCAGGGAGGATATATTTCTAAAACTAAGCTTCAGCAGACCAATTGGACACTCAGAAATGCNCTTAGATTTGAAAGACAACTNTCGGACAGNTTTTTCTTGATGGGTTTCCTTGCTCATGAATCAGAAAGATACGAGTCTAGCACTATGAATGCTAATAAATACACCCTTTTGCAACCTAGAGGTCCCATTTCTGTGGAACTAGATAATGCTGTTAAAAATAACACTTCATCTTCATCGACATCTGCTGTTTCAAGGGAGGCATATGTGGCTTATTTCAACTTGAAGGTTGATGAGGCCTATAATATAGCCATTGATTTCAGAAGAGATTCTACTTCAATTTTTCCAAACGACAANTGGGGAAATTTTGGATCTGTAAGTTTAGGTTGGATTCTNTCNGAGGAAGATTTTTTCAATGTACCTAGTATAAGTTTCTTTAAATTAAGAACAAGTTATGGTATTTTAGGAGAAGCTTTAGGACAAGGTTTTTATCCTGGTTATGATAGAATTGATGTTAAAAACCTTAACGACCAAGTTGCAACAGTTTTCATCTCTAAGGGAAATGCTGACTTAACATGGGAAGCAGGTAAACAATTTAATTTGGGTGTTGANATGGAATCTAGTTTTGCNAACGCCACGATTGATTTTTATTCAAAAAACAGAGACGATATGTTCTTTACTCGTAATGTAGGAACTTCATTAGGATATAGAAGTATATTAGTTAATGATGGTAGCCTCAAGAACTGGGGGATTGAATTTACTGTTGATAAAGACATAGTTAATACTGATGATTTTAATTTAAATNTCAGAGTTTTGGGCTCAATTGAAAAAAATGAACTCACTGAATTGCCTTTTGACCCTGCTGCTGGTAGAAGAAAGTACTTCGAATCCAACGGATTTTACGGGCTTGGTAAAGGCAAAAGCACATATGAGTTTTACATGAGAGAATATGCCGGTGTAAACCCTGATAATGGATATGCTCAGTGGTTCAGAAACTATGATGACAAAAATAGTAATGGCTCATGGGATAGTGGCGAAGAAATTGAAGATTTATTCATTTACACTAGCGAAAATCCAAACGCCAATATCCAAGAAGACAAGGTTGAAAAATATGTAGATGCAACCAAAAGGTTTACAGGAAAAACTGCAATCCCTGATATGTATGGATCTATTACACTTTCAGCAAGTTACAAAGCTTTTGACATGAGAGCTATCTTCAGCTACGGCCTAGGAGGATATGCATATGACAGTGCATATCGTGATTTTATGGATAATGAATCTGCTGGTAATACTCAACAATTACATACCGATATTGAAAACAGATGGAAGCAGGCTGGAGATGTCACAGATGTGCCTATTTTAAATTCCAATCTTCAAGTCAACCAGGCAAGTACTTCTACTCGATTTTTGATAGAGGCTGATTACCTTAATTTTTCCAATATTCAAGTTGGTTATACACTTCCTGATAGTTTGATTCAGAAGATAAATGCCTCCAATATTAGGATTTATTTTACTGGGGATAATCTTATGATATTATCCAAACGTGATGGGTTTAATCCTGGATATTCATTAAGTGGAAATACCGCAAGGTATACTTATGAGCCCATGACAACATTTACTGCAGGATTAACTTTAAACTTTTAATGCGATGAAAAAAATATTATATACCTTATTTGTATTGATTTTCTCATTCGGATGTAATGAGGACTTTCTTGAAGAATTTCCCACATCATATACTACACCTGAAAAATTAGGTGAGGCACTTGAATTAAACCCAAATGTGGGAAGTTCAGGTTTGTTAGGGATCTATGAATCTATGTTCGCTGTTGGGACAGGATATGAAAATGATTTCCCAAATGCAAGAAATGACTATGACTTTGGACATCGCGGTTATGATNTATTGAGTGATATGTTATCTGGTGATATGGTTCTTGGTGGTAAGAACTATGGTTGGTTGTCTGATATTTCTGAACTAACTGCCACAGAAGATTACACCAATAGAAACAATTATACTATGTGGCGTTATTACTATTATATAGTATTATTAGCTAACAGTACTATTGATGCTTTTGGAGGCTCAGATGCAAATCCGGAAACTGAGGAGGCTCAACAGGGTCTTGGTCAATCACTTGGTGCAAGAGCATATGCGTATTTCTATCTACTGAATTTGTTTGCCAATGATTTTGATAGTGCTGATTTAGTTCTTCCTATTTATGCTAATTCAACAAGCGAAAATCAGCCTAAAAGCAGTGTTGCAGATGTGATTGATCTTATCATCAGTGACCTTACAAGATCTAAAGCACTTTTAACTGGATTTTCTAGAAGCGCTCCCAATATAATTGATGAGTATGTTGCCAGTTTATATTTGGCCTACGCATATGCATTAAAAGGAGACCACGCTAATGCCTCTTCAGCTGCTAAGTTTGTAATTGATAACAGTGGAAAAAGTGTTCA
>NZAX01000047.1 GCA_002687665.1 Flavobacteriaceae bacterium | reverse complement strand
GCGGCAAAGCAATTGAGGACAACGGATATAGCTATAGTATAACTAACAACGGTACAATTTACGGAGCTACAACATAATGCCTTTAGTCCCAATTAAATTACCCGCTGGATTTTATAGAAACGGCACAGAGTTCGAGGCGTCAAATCGGTGGCGTGATGGAAGCTTGGTGCGGTGGTTAGACGGTAGTTTAAAACCAATAAAAGGTTGGACAACACGCAAGGCAGCGTTTGCTAATAACCCTGTTAGGGGTATGCACTCTTGGCAATCTAACGATGGTACTGCGTGGGTGGCTGGTGGCTCACATGATCAGTTAGTTGCAATGACAGGTGCAGGAATTTGCTACGATATTACGCCTGACGATTTAGCGGCTGGTCGTGAAGATGCGGCGGTTAATACTGGATTTGGTTTTGGTTTTTACGGCATAGGTTATTATGGTCAGCCAGCGGCGGTAACAAGCGATAGTGTGCCTCAAGAAGCTACAACATGGCAATTAGATAACTTTGGAGAAAACTTAGTTGGCCTTCACAACGATGATGGGCGTCTTTGGGANTGGGATTTNACAACAACGNTTGGCGCTGAGTTAGTNACTAATGGTGATTANGCAACCGATGCTAGTTGGAATAAGGGTACNAACTGGTCAATTTCTGGCGGTGTTGCTGCATATGCACAATACAAGCCATTGTTCGATGCAGATGATACAGCNATTGTTGATGTNGCAAANGACACAATTACAATAACAGGNCATGANTTTGCANATGGTGANGAGGTTACTTATGTNGTGCCAACTGGNCAAACNGCTATAGATGGCCTGACTAACGGCACAAATTATTTNATAGTTTCTGCAACNGCAAACACGTTTAAGCTTGCTGCAACAAGCGGTGGCTCTGCTATTAATNTGTNAGCAAACAANCAAGTTACNTTTGACGCTGATGATAATGCTGTAAAAGATGTAACNAATAATAAAATNGTNACGTCCAACACATTTTCTAATGGTGACANAGTTACTTATTCTAACGGATCTGGAACAGACATNGGCGGTCTGGTTAANAATACTAACTATTTTATTATTAACGCTTCTGGAACAGAGTTTCAGTTAGCAGCAACGTCTGGCGGTGCAGCTATAGATCTTACGGCTGATCTNAATGTTNCTTTTGATCCAAACGGCGNTTCGGTTAGCCCAACAACNAATACAGTAACAGTGGCTAATGTNGGNGGNGCTAACAGNTTTCATTTTNNNGGNGTNACNGCGCCAGTTTTAACATTAATTAGAGGNACAACNTATACTTTNGATATGTCNGATGCTTCTAATAGTGGNCATCCGTTAGTTTTTCAAAATGGTGGTGCAAGTTATACCACAGGAGTTACNACAACAGGNACGGCAGGAACGNCTGGCGCAAGTGTTACNTTNGCNGTNCCANNANNTGCNCCTGCNAGTGGTTTGNCCTACGTTTGTTCGGTNCATGGTNCAGGNATGGGTAATNCTATTACTACTGTCGCTGCATCTGCGGTTNCTCCTATAGANTACAANACAGAAACAATNACAATTNCTGGTCATGGTTTNGCTAANGGNAACGAGGTNACNTANTCNAANGGNGGCGGCACAAACATAGGTGGCTTAACAACNGGNACAAATTATTTTGTTNTAGGGGCAACAACGGACACATTTCAACTAGCAGCAACGTCTGGCGGCNCTGCAATNAACCTTACGGCTCCTGCNGGNTCATTAGGCACTAATCATTCTTTTGATTTAGACATTGGGTCAAGCCANGTAATTAGNCAAGACATTGGCTCTACGCATCAACTGCAAAGACTTAACTTTGGTAATTTAGATCAAACAGTAAGCGGTCTAGTNGTTACGCCTGACATACAAGACAGCTACGATGTTACCGTTGATTTGATAGANCCTAANGATGANAGTGANGCAAGCACTGTTCCTAACGTNAAAATNAAGGTTACTGGCACAACTAGCACAACGGTTCATGTTCACGAAACTCTAGCTGTTGGNTCAAATATNTTTAGATTTGGTGCAGATGATACGGCGGTAAAAATAGANATAATACCGCAAGCTTATAACACACCAAANTTTGATATTGATAATATNTCATTAAAGAAAAAGACTGTTGCAGAACCAATAGCAAACGCACCTATTAACAATAAAGGATTAGTNGTAACNGAAGAACGCTTTATCTTTGCNTTAGGNGCTGGCGGNAATAGTCGTAAAGTTCAGTGGTGCGATAAAGAAAACAANACACAGTGGACGCCAGCCGCAACAAATGAGGCAGGAGATATAGAGCTTGCCACAAGCGGTCAGATTATGTGCGGCGTTAGAACAAGAGGCGTTACGTTAATTATTACTGATACTGANGCTCACATGGCGCAATACATTGCTCCACCGTATGTGTATTCATTTCAGCGTGTAGGAACAAATTGTGGTGCTGTATCTAGGCTTAGTGCGGTAGCAACTGACCAAGGTGCATTTTGGTANGGTCAGGAAAACTTTCATTACTTCGATGGTAACAGCGTACANACNCTAAACTGTGANGTTCANGANTATGTATTTAATGACTTTAACCANGCNCAACAGTCNAAAGTNTGGGGNATGGTNAANGGTGCAAANAACGANATTTGGTGGTTTTACTGTTCGTCTGGATCTACAGAAATAGATCGNTATGTNGCTTATGATTTCAAAGATAATCACTGGCTAATAGGTAATCTATCAAGAACGTCAGGCGTAAGTCGCGGCGTTTTTGCCTATCCATTCATGGCTAAACACGGCGCAAAGACAGATATTATGAACCATGAGATAGGTTTTAACTATGAGGGTTCGTCTATTTTCTGCGAAACAGGAGCTATAAGCATTGGTAACGGTGATCAAGTTGCAAAAGTTACTGAAGTTATACCTGACGAAAAAACACAAGGTGATGTTAATTTGAAATTTAAAACACGATTTCATCCTAACGACACAGAGCGTACATTTGGCGCATTTAATCCTACTAACCCAACGTCAGTAAGATTTACTGGCAGACAGGTAAAAATGCGTGTTGAAGGTGATCAGGCTACAGATTGGCGAGTAGGCGTTATGAGATTAGAAGTTAAGGCAGGGGGTAGGCGCTAATGCCAGTGACACCACCTATTCTTGGCGAAGATATAAGGCAGTGGGGCAGACAGCTAAATCTGTTTCTTACACGAAATTTAGGTAAGCTATATCATAAGACAACAGAGGACAATCCTAGCGAAAATGGCATATTTTTATGGGATGAAACTAAAAATTACCCTGTTGTGTCGGCGCAAAACGCTTTTAAACAAGTTGCTATGAAGCAGACAACACCTAGCTCAAGTGTTGGTGCGGCTGGCGACAGCGCAGGAATGATAGCTTGGGATACTAATTATATTTATATTTGTACGGCTGCACACGATGGCAGTACAGCAATTTGGAAGAGGGTAGCACTGTCTACATACTAAATGGCAAAAGATATTGTTGTAAACGAAATAGAAAGATGTCGGCCCTGGATAGAGGCTGCATTAAAGTATACTGGAGGCACACACGAGTTTGAAGATATAGTCGATGGTATTAGATCTAGCCGTATGCAACTTTGGCCTAGCGAGAGGGGGTGCATTGTGACAGAGATTGTGATATACCCAAGAAAGAAAGTGTTAAATATATTTTTAGCTGGTGGAGAGTTGGATCAGATATTAGATATGAATGACGATGTGAAAATTTGGGCTAAAAGTCATGGATGCGAGGCAGCTACAATGTCAGGCAGATTAGGATGGAAAAAACCATTAGAACCACAAGGTTGGAAATTATTGTATGCTAATTTTCAAAAGGAGATAGATTAATGGGTGGCAGATCGGGCGGTACTAAAACAGAAAAGGCAAATTTACCAGCCTTTGCGGAAACAGGTTTACAACAGGCTCTTGGAACCGCGACAGATTTATCTGCTACGGGATATGTTCCCTATTACGGGCCAGATGTTGCGAGTTTCAGTCCTTTGCAAGATGCATCATTTGAGGGAACAGATATGATGGCCTCGGCTTTTGGAATGCCAACGAGCGGAGGTCAATCATATTTGCCTGAAGCAAAAACAATGGGTGGCATGACCGGGTATTCTTCAGGTGAAGGTTTTGATGCGGCTGTCGATGAGTTGGCAAAAAGACGTCCTGGTCAGGCAAGCTATCTTGACAGTTTTTTAATTGACCCAATGACAGGTCAAGCTGGATCAAGAACGCCGGGCAATCAGCCCGTTGAACTAGAAATGCAAGGACAAGGCAGAAGAGGAAAATAAAATGGCTGGTGGTGCAAATCCAAATATGGTTCAACCTACTGCAAATCCGTTCATGAGGGCTTCTACGGCTAATCAGCAAGCACTGAACACTTATTCGAACCCAGGTGCAGCGGCTGCTAATATGATGAACCCCTACAATCAGCAAGTGGTTGACACAACATTAAGAGATGTCGGTCAGGCTTCACAAATGGCAATGAACAATCTAGATGCACAAGCGCAAAAAGCCGGGGCATTTGGTGGGTCCAGGCATGGCATTGCAATGGCAGAACTAGGCAAGGGTTACCAACAGCAAGCGTTAGATAAAGTTGGCGCATTACGTCAGCAGGGTTACGGTCAGGCAATGAATAATGCTTTCAATGCTGCATCAGGATTGCAAAATGCAGGACAACAAGCGTTTAACATGGGGCAAGCTGTTAACACTCAACAAATGCAACAAGGCGCTATGCAGCAACAAATGATGCAAAACCTTATTAATGCAACAAAAGGCCAATACGGAGGCTACACAGGTGGTCCAGGGCAAGGTTTAAATACTTTGTTACAGACAATATCTGGTCAGCCAAATATGACAGGTCAAACAAGTCAATTTCAGCCGGGCTTGTTTAATTATCTTCAACTAGGCGCAAGTATGGCCCCCAGGTAAAGGGATAAATTATGGCAAGTTTATTGGATTTTTTAGGCGGTCTTAATAAAAGAAGAGAAGATCAAATTTTTACCCCAATGCAAAGATTTGGTATGGGCCTAGATGCTCTTATTTTGCCAGAAGCTAGAATGGGAGATAGCATACGAGAGCAAGCAATAGCTCAATATCAAGAAAATAAAGAAAAAGACCAAAGAAACAGAACAGTAGAATATTTAAAAGGATTGCCAGGAGGCGCAGCGTTTGCAGGGGCTATAGACGCTGGTGTCCCTATCAATCAAGTTTACGCAGCTTATTTAGCTGCACAACGTGGCGATTATGTAGTCGTTGGTAATACGTTAGTTGACAGGGCAACAGGAAAACCTGTTTTTTCAGATAAATCAGGCAGTGGTTCAATGGCAGGATTTACCTATACAGATGCTGCTGGAAATACAATTAGAATAGGAACCCCTGATTTAAATCAAGATAAAAGTAATGCATTAACTTTTGGACGAAGGGTTCAAAAAGCAAATGATATACTTTCTGGTGTTGAACTTGCAGGAACAGATTTTTTCCAAAATGCACTAAATTTTGTTCCTTTTGGGGCTGGCAGATTTTTGCAAAATGAGAATTTTAAATCATATGATGATGCAAGACGCGATTTTGTTAATGCTGTTCTTAGGCGTGAGTCAGGTGCTGCAATCGCTGAAAGTGAATTTGAAAGCGCAAATAGACAATATTTTCCTGTTCCCGGTGATAGTCAAAGACAAATAGACGAAAAGCGACAGCGTAGAGAGCAAGCTGCAATGTTATTAATAGCTGCTTCTGGACCAGAGGGTGCAGCATTCAATGCACAATTAGATCAGTTAGCATCACAACTTAATCCTCTTTATAATAACAAAGATTTATATGATGAAGAACGAAAAAAATTAAAAAAACAACAAGCTAACCAGTCAAGTAATGGTAACACGATAGAAAACTAAGAGGCAGCGATGGCTAAAAAAGCATATTATGTCAGAATAAAAGAAAATGGCAAATTAGCTAGAATTGTTGCTGATAGTCCAGAAGATGCCCTTAAACAATCTGATAATTTAGATTTGTCTACAGCTACTTTCGTTGCAGAGGATGAAAACGGCAATGCACTAAGGGGAGGCAAAGATAATCAAGAAGCTGTAGTAATAGCTCCTGACGGTACACGGTCATTAGTTTCACCTAATTATTCTACACAAGATCAAGATAAAATAAATGAGTTTATATCTGGAAAAGTCTCCGCCGGGGATTTGTCTAAAAGTATGATTAATCAAGGTTTAATCCAAGAAAATCCTTTGAGTGCTAGAGTTGCTACTGGTATGCAAGCTTTAGGTTTTGGTGCTGGTTCTTTTACAGATGAGGTGATTGAAGCTTTTGGCTTTAAAGATACAGCGCAAGGCATAAGAGCCTTGAATAATGCAATGCAGACTGAAAGACCATTAGAAAGTTTGGCAATACAAGCTGGAATAAGTATTAGAGAAGCATATAAGTTAGCAAAAAGATTTCCAAAAATAGCAGAGTATTTTGCTGGCAATCCAAACAATAGTATGTTGAGCAACATGGGCAGAGGTGCAATTGCTGGATTGGCATCAGGTGCAACGCAGGGTGGCATTATGGAAGCTGGTCAAGCACAAACTGGCAACAGAATGCAAGCAGCAGGGCAAGGAGCTTTGTACGGTGGTGTTGGCGGTGCTGCTATAGGTGGTGCAGTCCCACTTGCAGCGGCTGGCGGTAGGAACGTTATTGAAGTTTTGAGAGCATCAGACGTTAAGGCTATAAGTGCAGCATTGGGAATAAGTAGAAATGCAGCGGCTGTTATTAAAAATGCTTTTAACATGGGCGGT
>NZAX01000046.1 GCA_002687665.1 Flavobacteriaceae bacterium | reverse complement strand
CAGTCATTTCAAAACTGGAATGCAGGAGTAACCTACAGAGATAATAAGGATTCTAAATGGGAATTTGAACTAAAAGCCTCTAATCTACTCAATATAGATGCTCAAGTACGAAATAGTTCTAACAGTTTTTCTGTATTGAATTCCCAGACATTTATTCAGCCAAGATTCATTACATTTCGGGCAGTATATAACCTATGATACAATCAAAGACACTTATTCAATTCCAAAAAAAATTATTAAAAATTACAAATCATTAAGTCTCAAGAACTTCATAACCTCAAGAAAGTATTTTGATTAAGATAAATGTAAATTATAACTTTCCTAAAATACTGAAAACCCTATTGTTCAAATCAAATTAGTATTATTTAAATTAGTTATCAAGCATTATTTAATTCTTTACTCCCACTTAACTGGAATATTTATAGAAGTATTTTGCCCCTTTACGATCAACTTTAAAAAAAGGTTATCCTGTTAGAAATGGGTGGAAGTAATTTTATAAATTGCCGAAATGCAAAAAAAACAGTATTTAAAAAATTTAGTTCAGCTGAATTTTGCTGTCTTAATCATCAGTACATCTGGAACTCTTGGAAGATATATAGACCTTTCTGTTCCTGTGATCATTTTTTTGAGGGCCTTTATAGGTGGTTCTTTTTTATACATTTTCTGTAAATGGAAAAAACTAAGTTTTAAAATTAATGTAAAGGACTATAAGACTATTTTTTTCAGTGGAGTATTGATGGGTATGCATTGGATCACCTATTTTATCTCCCTAAAACTTTCGAGCGTGGCCATTGGAATGCTATCTGTTTTTACTTACCCAATAATCACATCTTTCCTAGAACCAATAATTCTCAACAGTAAATTTAAAAAATCAAACCTGCTTTTAGGGTTGATGGTTTTGGTTGGTATATATTTTTTAGCCCCAGAAATCAGTATGAAAAATGATCAATTCATAGCAGTCGGTTTTGGTGTTTTTTCTGCATTATGTTATTCCATTCGAAACATCTATATGAAAGCTAAGTCATCCGAATACGAAGGATCTATATTAATGGTTTATCAATTGATTATTGTCTCTGTTTTGCTTTCCCCAGTATTTTACTTCTATGATGTTAACGGCTTGGGAGAATCACTTCCTGCAATTTTAATTCTCGCACTTTTGACAACTGCAATAGGTCACACGTTATTTGTCTACAGTTTTAGAAATTTCAGTATCAGTGCGGCAAGTATCATAAGTGGTGTCCAGCCTATTTATGGAATAATCATTGGAATGATTGTTCTCGGAGAGTATCCTGGTGTGAGAACGATCATTGGTGGTGCTGTAATTTTAGGGACTGTCTTAATCGAAAGCGTTAGAAGCTTTAANGAATAATATAANCTATGAGANTAATCACTTTNACCCTGGTTTTACTTATTTTTTCGAATTGCGAAAAAGAAGGTATATCACCGCCAAATATTCTATTCATTGTTGTGGATGATTTAGGTCACAGGGATTTGAGTTCAACCGGGAGTGATTTTTATGAAACATTCAATATAGACAGAATAGCTGAAGAGGGAACTCGCTTCACCCANGGCCATAGNAATTCATCAGTTTGTAGCCCCTCAAGAGCAAGTTTATTGACTGGNCTATATCCAACAGTNCANGGNATAACNGATTGGATTGGTGCTAAAAAGGGAAAAGAATGGAGAAAAATGGGACGCAAAACCAAACTGTTACCCAGTGATTATGTAAANCACCTTCCATTNAAATTGACCACCNTACCCGAAGTCTTTAAGTCCATGCAATACAAAACTTTTTTTGCGGGTAAATGGCATTTAGGCTCAAAAGAACAAGAATCGCTGCCCACTGATCATGGTTTTGAAATTAACAAAGGGGGATACCACCGTGGGGGACCCTACACTGGTGGATACTTTTCTCCTTTCAAAAATCCTTTTCTNGAGGATAAAATACANGAANAAGGAATGACTCTCTCTATGAAATTGGCCCAAGAGACTGCCAATTTTATCAGAGCCAATTTTGATAAACCTTTCTTTGCATATTTGAGTTTTTATGCAGTCCATGCACCCATTCAAACCTCAAAAGATAAATGGCTTAAATACCAAAAAAAAGCTGTTGATCAAGGAATTTTGGATGAAGGTTTTGAAATGGAAAAAAGACTTCCAATAAGAATCAAACAAGATAATCCTGTATATGCCGGCNTAATTGAGCAAACAGATGAAGCTGTGGGATATGTCTTGAATACCTTGGATTCCTTGAAATTGGATGATAAGACAATCATTGTTTTCGTATCTGACAACGGTGGTGTTTCGTCAGGCGANGACTATGCCACNAGCAATCTCCCACTTAGGGGAGGTAAGGGTTACCAGTGGGAAGGGGGCACCCGTATTCCATTTTTAATTAAAGCTCCTAACATTAAAAATACTGTTAANAAAGTTAATACACCAGTGATGGGNGCAGACTTGTTTCCAACACTATTGGAATTGGCAGGGNTAGANAATCCNTACAATNTAGATGGAAAAAGTCTTGTGCCCNTGCTTAAAGATGAAGCTTTTGGAGAGCGCTCACTCTATTGGCATTATCCCCATTATGGAAACCAAGGTGGAGATCCAAGTGCAATTATCCGAAAAGGAGACTGGAAATTAATTCACTATTTTGAAGATGGGAAAAATGAATTGTATAATCTGAGTATGGATATGGGAGAAACCAATAACATTTTAAATCAATTTCCCCAGCTGGGATTGGACTTGAAAAATGAATTGGATAAATGGCTTAGCACNACTTATGCAAAAATTCCTTTGATTGACCCGAAACATAATGAGGAAGAGGAAAAAGAATGGCTTCTGCAGAACAAACAAAAAATGAAATTAAAAGTCGAAAAACACAGGGCTTTTCAACTTGATATTAATTATCTTCCCAATGAGGATTGGTGGGGAAGTACAATTGACTAGTAGGATTTAAAGTGTTGATCCGCAAACTTGATATATTGCTCCCAGTCGTAATCTGTTACATCATGCTTCCCCTCTCTTAAGTGATAGCCAATAGTTCCGTGAAAAGGANTATTGACGNGGGGCATTTTTTTCGTTTTAATACCCTTTTTCCCATAAAGTTCATATATAGGCGATGCTTCTTTGGCAGCTAAAAACTCTCCTCTAGGATCTGCCCATGAATCTTGACTGGCACTGGCGACATAGACTGGCCTGGGAGCTATAAGTGCAATAAGCATGTGTTGATCAATTGCTAATGCAGTTTCATTTTCGTTAAAATTATGGAAGTTTTTGGCAAACCAATGGGGGTAGTTGGTGTTGATATCAGATACTTTCTCACCAAACCTTCTTCTGGAAATTGCTGCCCCACCACATCCTGAGTTATTTGAAATGACAATTCCAAAACGACGNTCNTTGGCCCCTGCCCAAAGNGCAGTTTTTCCNAGGCGAGAATGCCCAAACAGTATTACTTTTTTNTGATCGACTANNACCTCGGTTTCTAAAAAATCCATTATTCTGGATAGCCCCCAAGCCCAGGCAGATAATGAACCCCATTCATTTTTAGCAGGAGTATTTTGTCCCTCTTTGTAAAAAAGCTTGTGAACACCATCCGAAAAATCATTTTTATCNGGGTCCACATTATTGTAATCAATTGTTACCAGTCCATAGCCTGCGTGAATAATTCTTTCTAACGCCCATCTAGAAGTTCGACCTCCTCTACCACTTTTATTAAATTTTTTGTGCTCCTCCGGACTCAATTCAATTTCTTTTTTTCCATTAATCAAAATCGCTGGGTCTGGATTAATAGAATGGTTTCCCTTAAAATTATAAGCTAAAAACACTGGTGATTTCTTATTTCCAGCGGGCAGATANATCAGCAANGGCATTGTAAGGGATTTATTTCCCTTTTTAAAGTATAGATTGACTTGCTTACGGATGGCATGGCCACTCAATGCAGAAGGTTCATAATCTAAAACCTCAACCCCAAATGGTTCTATTGAGCCTGGTNCAACTCCATAAACCTGATTGGNAAAGTAGGAGTGTATTTCAGGTCGNCTAAATCGCTCCCAATCAGATGGGGTATTTGTTTTTTTTCCAGACAATGTGATAAGTAGTTGAGGCAATTCATATGAAGGAACATCCGCTTCATTTATTATGGTGGGAGTAGTTCTCTGAGCATTAATCTCATAAATAAAAATAAAAACAATAAAACTAAATAAGATTCTTTGTAGCATGATAAAATCATTTATTAATTTAAANATATAAAAAATGAAGCTGGAACTTTTTGTTCCAANCCNTCGGTTAAAAAATCATATTAGAAAGAGTAATTTTAGGAGAAAGGAAACTTGCAATGAAGCATTATTAAAACAATTTTAAAAAAAGAATGATAAGAAAATTTATATCAGAAGGCCTGTTGTTTATGTGTATGATTTCACTGACAGCCTGTGAAATGAGTGAAACAAAAAAACCGCTCAATATACTATGGTTGGTGGCAGAAGACCTAAGCCCAGACTACCTTAGTTCATATGGAGATTTTAGAGCTCCCACCCCCAATTTGGATCGGCTCGCTAAAGAAGGGGTAGTGTATACTAACAGCTTCTCTGTATCAGGTGTTTGTTCCCCGAGCCGCGCTACTTTAGCCACCGGATTGTACCCTAATTCCTTTGGGGCCCAAAATATGCGAACCCTGAATCAGGTAGCTGGAGCCAGAGAGGCAGGAATCATAGACTATCAGGTAGTTCCTCCACCAGCAGTAAAAATGGTAAGTGAAATCATGCGTGAGAATGGATATTATACCACCAATAATGCCAAAGAAGATTACCAGTTTTTTAAATCAGAGTTGGCTTGGGATGATTCCAGTATATATGCCCATTGGAGAAACAGACCTGAGGATAATAGTCCATTTTTTTCAGTATTTAATTTTGGGGTAAGCCACGAATCCAGAATGTGGAATTTTAAAAAGGATGTTTTTGAAGTAGGTGTATTTCCCCCTGAGAGAGGTGTTAAGAAAATTAATTCAAAATATGAAAACACTGATATACCTCTGCTGGTTCCAAAGGATTTAGAAGTAAAAATACCCCCCTACCTTCCACAAAATGAAATTGGAGAGAATGCCATGAGACGAATGTATACTAATATCATCCGAATGGATCAAGGTGTAGGAAAAATTCTTGATCAATTGGAGCAAGACGGCCTAGTTGACAAAACCATTGTCGTTTGGTACTCTGATCATGGTGGTCCACTCCCGCGCCAAAAACGTTTACTTTATGATTCTGGGCTTAGGGTACCACTTATTATTCGCTACCCAAATGGATCTCGTGCAGGGGAAAGGGATCATCGATTGATAAGTTTTGTCGATTTTCCTCCAACCCTTTTATCTATGGCAGGCATAAAGGCCCCAACTTATATGGAAGGTCAAGCTTTTGAAGGAGTATTTAATTCAGATACCCCCAGAACTTTTATCCATGGTCATGCTGATCGTTTTGATGAAAGCATAGATATGATTCGTGCCGTAAGAAATAAAAAATTTAAATATTTAAAGAACTTTCACCCTGACCGACCCTACTATCTCCCTTTGGCTTATCGCGAGAAAATGGAGGTCATGCAAGAACTCTTGCGTATGCGAGATGCTGGGACCTTAGACGAAAGCCAAGCCCTATGGTTTAGACCAAATAAAGTATCTGAAGAACTATTTGATATAGAAAAAGATCCCCACGAATTGAATAATGTTGCAAATGATCCAGCCTATACAAGTGTCATAGAATCACTTAGGGCAGAATGCGAACGTTGGATGATAGCAATTGACGACAAGGGGTTGATTGATGAAAAAGACTTAATCAAGACTTTTTATCCTAACGGTAAAGGCCAATTGACCAAGCCCCCCATGATTGAAATCAAAAAAGGTAAAGTTCATGTAAGCTGTCAAACGCCCGGAGCAAGAATTGGATACCGCTATAGTTCAAAAAAAACTCCCTATAACGGTTGGAAATTTTACACGGGACCCATAAAGGAAAAACCTTATGATACCTTAGAGGTCATAACCCATCGTTTGGGGTATAAATATGCCATTAAGACAGTCACCAAAGGAACAATAGGAAAAACCATTTACCCCCCAAACAGGCACGATAGAGAAGAAAATTAATACAAAGTAGGTCAATAAGAAAAAATTATTCCTGTAATAATGTTATATAAAATTGATTTATCTCGATGATTATAGATTACAAAAATATGAGGTCTAATTCTTATTATTCCTTTATTTATATTTGGAGTCAATATTATCTTTTTTAAATTTTAAAACAAATAATCATGATCCGATTTTTGTTACTTTTTTATCTTACTCTCTTTCAACAAGCTGAACCCATAAAAGCCATTTCTTATAATATAAGATATAATAACCCCAAAGACGGAATAAATGTATGGGAAAACCGAAGAGAGACAGTGGCTTCTNTACTAAAAGAAGAGAATGCAGATTTTGTAGGTTTGCAAGAAGTTGTTTACCCNCAATTAAATGATTTGATTGTATCACTTGAAAGCTATGACCACCTAGGAGTGGGAAGAAANGACGGTAAAACAAAGGGAGANTACAGTCCCATTTTCTACAAAAAAGAAAAATTTAAGGTTTTGAAATCTAATACTTTTTGGTTGTCCCAAACCCCTGATTCAGTCTCTAAAGGTTGGGATGCATCTTTGGAACGTATCTGTACTTATGGGCTATTCCAAAACCAAATAACCCAAGAGAAAATATGGGTTTTCAATACCCATTTTGATCATCGTGGGGAAAAAGCAAGAATTAATTCGGTCGACCTTCTTGTAAAAAAAGTGAATTTGCTTAATTCTGAAAATTTACCAGTTATTATCACTGGAGATTTCAACTTGACACCGGATCAAGCTCCTATCCAAAAAATGCAATTTCATTTTACAGATGTTCAAAAAGACCTTCCTGAATCAGATCCCCAATACGGAACTTCAAATGGATTTGATACAGAAAAAATCAGAAAAAAAAGAATTGATTATATATTTATAAAGGGATTGAAATCAAAAACAGCAAAGCACCTTTATAAAAAAACCCCAATAGGAGGATGGGCTTCAGACCACCATCCGGTAATAGTTCTTCTCGAAAAATGACTACATTCTAGGGGTTAATTCGGCTATTAATTAAGTTAAAACAATTTGTTTAATGGATTAATTTTAATTGCATTGGATTTCACAGAACCCTCCTCTAAAGTGGGTTGGGCGTAAATAAAAAATGTATGAAAAGGACGTTTAGTATTTTTAAGGATTAATGGAACTGAAAGAAGATCCTGGAAGACCCTCAAGGTTGAATAAAGTTGCTTCAAAATAATTTTTCCAACCATATCTTACATTTTTTGGTTTTTCAACACGATCAGAATGAACATGCACTTTATCATTTTTGATTTCGGCATTAGCAGGAAAATAAACACCATCTGATCCCGCAATTTCAAAACCGGCCAGTTCACCTCTAGCAATTAACCCTGAGCCAATATGATCAAATTCTACTTCAATATATCCATTTTTTATCTCATGTTTGGAGTATAGTGGTCCAGTATCAATAATATTAAATCCATAATCCCTTTTCAAAGCTAATAATGCAAGTCTTTTACCAACATCTTGTTTGTTTCTAGGGTGAATGTCGTTTTCCTCTCCAATATCTAGCAAGATAGCCATACCTGTTTTTGGAGTAATATTTAAAACTTTTCTTTGAGCATCTCTAAGTCCTTGAGAGTTTTGCTTTTTTGAATAGATGAATGGAGCAATCTGGGCGAAGTAAAATGAAAAGTCATCGTTCCAATGTGATCTCCAATCCCTTATCATTCCATCTAAAAGAACAGAATAATCATAATAATTGCTAACATTTGACTCCCCTTGATACCAAATAACACCCTTGATCCCGAAGGGAATTGTCGGCTTTAGCATCCTGTGATAAAGAACTGAATATTCATTGGGATCATTCAGGTTATGTGGTTTTAAAAATTTTTCTTCACCATTAACAATTTTTTTTTGAAGATCATCTCCATTATAATTGTGAACCATCAAATAACCATTGGTTATGATTGCCTGGTGTTTGTATTTGAAATCCTTGTATGGCAAACCAATCGAATCATTAGCTGAAATTACATAAGCTTTGCCTCTAAAACCCCCACCCATCATCCAATCTGTTAACCGAACTGCTAATACGTTATTTTTCTTTTTTAATAGTCCCGATGGAATACTATAATTTCGTTCATCAAGATGAAGGAAAGTATTTCCAATATTTTCTCCATTAATGAAAGTCTGATCAAAATCATCAATTCCTTTTGAAAAAATTAAATTATATTCAATCGCAGGATCTTCAACATCAAAATTTGTTCTGAACCATACGGTTCCATCTTGAAGAATAGATTGGTCTTCAGAATATAAATTTTCAAAAAATAAGTGATTTTCAAAGTTTGGATTTAAATCAATTTTATTCCATTGGTCATCATTATAATCAACCTCCGAAAAGTTTTGATCTTTAAAATCGTATTCATGCCATTTTTTTTCTACCTCTTCCCTGTAAATAGGAAATTCAACCATTTTAAATCCAAAGTTTTTCTGATTAATTAATACTATAGAGTCATTATATCTTATTTTATCATCAAATCTATATTTNTCCTGATGNTTTATATGATTTGTAGGNCCCAGTTCATTCAGTTTTTTTGGACTNGTCCATGCCTCTACTCTTGTCCCTCCCCAGCTTGTGTTAATGATTCCAATGGGAATGTCCATTTTCTGATGTAATTCTCGAGCAAAAAAATAGGCNGTAGCACTAAAATCAGTAACATTTTGTGGGTTTGCAACTTTCCAATCTTGGTCATTAATTTTTATCCCATAAAGATCCATTGGAACATTAAACATTCGAATTTCAGGATAGTTCGCGTTTGCAATTTCATAATCTTGATTATCTATACAGCCAGCACAATGATTCATTTTCCATTCCATGTTAGATTGGCCCGAAGCCAACCAAACCTCCCCAATCAGAACATCNTTTAGCTCTATTTGATTATCTCCAGATTTGATATTTATTGAATATGGCCCCCCATAGGAAGGAGTTTTTAGCTTTACCGTCCAATTTCCAGATTTGTCAGTTTTNACTTTGGAGGACTCTCCCCAAGTAGCCTTAACCATAATATTGGNTCCTGGAGTTGCTTTACCCCATATAGGGTTAANATTATTTTGCTGAAAAACCATATGATTTGAAAAAATTGGAGANNAAGACAGCTCNGTGGNGCTGTTTTGTGCATTGATTTTAGNTTGTAAANACANAAAAAGTAAAAAACTGAATCTGCAAAATTGGNTTATGGTTTTCATACTATTGCNTAGTTTAAATTAATAAGGTTGGTTTTCAAATGAATCGTAAACAGCTTTGATAAAATAAAAACGATGGTTGTAATCAGTCAATGATCGATTTAAAAAAAGACCATAAATTTTATTTTTAGGGTCTATAAAAAACTCTGTNCTTTGATATCCTCCATGACCATATAATCCTTTGGGAGCCTTGAAATCCATTAAAGATGGATCATCAAGCACATATACTCCNAATCCATTATACACACCCATAAAATCTACATCACTGGCGAACGGGCCATCTGCATATTTAACCGTTAGTTCTAGAATGCTTTGNGGAGAAAGTATNCTTTTGGCTTTAAACTTTCCTTTNTTTAACAACATGGAACAAAAGTTTGAATAATCNTTTACTGATGATATTAANCCGAGGCTTCCAAGCGCTGGCTTATACNCNTGATCATAGCTTATAAGATCATTGATTCCAGTGATTCCAGTNCCATTAAATCCTTCAATATGTTGATTTTTAACAAAAAGGGGTAAAACTAATTTTTTCTCTTGGGAAGTGAGAAAAAAACTAGTTTGGTTCATTTCAAGGGGATCAAAAATATACTCTTGTAAAAACTCAGAAAATGATTGGCCTGAGGCCACCTCGATGACCCTTCCCAAAACATCCTGATTCAATCCATAAAGATAGCGCTCTCCAGGTTCAAACTCTAGGGGATATTCTGCGATATCCTCCATCAGATCCTCAAGGCTCTCTGCCCTAATTGCATCGAGCATAAAATCATCGTAATAATAAAGTCCTGACATATGAGTTAGAATGTGAATAACTTTGACTTCCTTTTTACAGGTTACAACTCCCTCTTTTGATTTACATTTTAGATTTTTGAAAGCAGGAATGTATTTAGAAACAGGATCATCAAAATCCAACATTTTTTTCTCCCTTAAAATAAGAGCTGCTATTGTGGTAATGGGCTTGGTCATCGACCATACTGGAAACAAGGTTTGATCTGTAATGATTTTGTCTCCCTGCTTGTTGGAACTTTGAATGTGGTGATATAAAATTTCACCGTGTTTACTTATCAGTATAACATTTCCTCCAGTCCTTCCCTCTTCAATTAATTGTTTTTGAAATTCTTTTAAATATTTTTTATTTAAACCGTATCTCTTAATCGGCTGTGACTTCAATAAAGCCATTGACATTATTGAAATGAAAAAAAAAATAATTGTTTTTTTATTTACTAAATCCCTTTTCATTATTTATTGAATAAATGGTTTGTTTTATAAATTCAACTTCCTTATTTGAAAAAGGTTCTAAGTTTTCATCAAATATATCATGGTGCCATTGGGCTGGTGGATTAGAATAAGTTGAATCCCAGCTTTTCCATGGGTATAT
>NZAX01000045.1 GCA_002687665.1 Flavobacteriaceae bacterium | reverse complement strand
ATCAACGGTGCCATAAGCCTTAATTCGTACATGATGCTTGCTTAGACGTTTGCCCGAGAGCAATCCCGTGGTTCCATCATCTCCTGTTCTTGTGTAAAGTTTAAAGCTGCTCATATATATCCCTTTCATTTGTTCATTGGCGGGAGGCAAATGGAGTTTATTTACTTCTTTATTAGTTATTTATTGCGCAAAAATAACAATAATTATTGTCATTTTGATAAAAGTATCGGAGGGTTTACATCAGGGCTTATTTGGTGTTTTTTTTCTTCAATCTGCCACTGATGGCGATGAGAAAAAATAAAACCGCAATAAATCCAGACCAGCGGGCAATGAAGTCCCCGTATTGGGTGTAGAACGTAATCTTGTTTGCCGGAGAAAACTTGGCTTTCAATACTCCCTTGGTATCATAAGGAAGTTTATTAGTAATCTCCCCTTTGGCATTGATGACTGCAGAAATACCTGTATTGGCACTTCTGACAATACTTCTTCGGTTTTCAATGGCTCTTAACCGTGCGTAACTTAGCAATTGTTTATGACCAGCTGTATTTCCCCACCAAGCATCGTTGGTAATGATGGCCAAAAATTGAGCTCCTTTTCTAACATATTCTGTGACAAACTCCCCATATATGGATTCATAACATATGACGGGCCCTGTCTTAAGATTGATTTTTTTGTGTTCAAAAACACTTCTGTTGTTTTGTATGGCACGGCTGGATACTGTACCTCCCAGGTCGAGTAAAAACTCTCCAAATAGAGGCTTAAAAAAACTTTTATAGGGCATGTTTTCTACCCCTACCACCAATTTTGATTTGTGATAAAACTCCGGCTCCTGTTGGAATTCCATCTTCAGGGCTGAGTTGTAAAAATCCACCCAGATCCCATTCCTGACAAAATTTGCTGTGGGTGTTGGGGGTTTGTCTGTCCTGTAAACACTGTAGGATTGTATCCCGCTAACCAACTGAATTTTTGGATTTTTTTCAAGTAAGGAGTCAATTTTACGATGCAAATTTGTTGTTTTGAATTCCTCGAGTGAAGAACCGAACCCTTCACCAAAATAGGTCTCAGGAGTAAAGATATAGCGGGTTTCATCAGTAATTTGATCAGTTGTCATATTGATCAATAAGTCAAAGTAGTAATCATTTTCCTTACTATATTTTTCATTATAGGGATCAATATTGGGTTGTAAAAGCAGAACCTCAGTGTTGGGGATAAGGTTATTTTCCCGTTCAAAAAGGATTAATGAAATTACAATAGGGATGGCGATGCAAATTAACCAAGGACTCATTTTTTTTAGCCAAACAGTGTTTTTTAGGCTGACAGGGTAATTTTTAAGCACCTCATAGAGTCCAATATTGATGGTTAAAATCCATAAACTACCCCCAAAAGACCCAGTAAATTCATACCATTGGATCCATTGAACGTCTTCGGAAAAAACATTCCCTAAGTTGAGCCAAGGCCAAGAGAAATCCCATTCTAAGTGAAATTTTTCAAAAGCGATCCACAGGGTAACCAAAAAAATATAGGCTGTTCGAAGAGGAAGTCTCTTTTTGGACCAATGAAAAAGCATCATCAGAAGAGTGTAAAATAAAGTATTGCATAGAATTGCAAAAGCCATCCCAAAAACTGAGGAGTTGACGATCCACCAAGTTGTTCCTATATTCCAAATGAAAAATCCAAGATAGTTAAGGGCAAACAAACGTAATTTTTTTTGTTTCAAATTGTTCCTTGACATTTGATCTTCAACAAAAAACAAGGGAATTAAACTAAAAAATATAAGGAAAGACAATCCTTGAACCGGCCAAGATAAGGTGAGTAACGCTCCAGAAAGAATCGACAACATCACGGGGTTTTTGTATAAAATCATGGAATTTTTGTCTGCTTATTTTTTTCTTAGTGGATCAAGTCTTAATTTGCCGAAATATTTCATTAAAAATTGGTTTTACAAAATTAATGATTAAAAAATCAGTTCCTCATTTTTTCACTTCATTAAACCTTTTGTCGGGTTGTTTTTCGATTTATTTTGCTTATATATTTCAATTTGAAACTGCACTAATTTTTTTACTTACTGGTGTTTTTTTTGATGTTTGGGATGGTCTATTTGCCCGTTTTCTCAAAGTCGAAAGTAATTTAGGCGTACAATTAGATTCAATGGCTGACATGGTAACCTGTGGAGTGGCCCCTGGAATTATTATGGCACAGCTATTTGTTATGGCGGGTAATAAACCTGTTGAAATCTCTTTAGGATGGCCACTCAACACTGTAGTTGAATTTATTCCGTGGGTATTTATTGGTTTTTTAATCCCTCTGGGCGCTGCTTTTAGATTGGCTCGATTCAATATTGATGGCTCTAAAAAAAATCATTTTGTAGGTTTGCCAACACCTGCTATGGCGATGTTTTTTGGCGCACTTCCAATATTGGTGAAACATCCTGATTTCGCTTTTTTGAAACCTCTTTTGATTACTAACCCGGGATTGATCTTTTTGACTTTGATTTTTGTTCTTTTAATGAATGCCAACTTCGATCTTTTTTCTTTTAAATCACTCAAAACAGGTAAGCCAGATACACTTTTAAGATTGCTTTTGCTTGTGTCTGCCCCGATCTTAATTTACTATGTAGGTTTGGGTGGAATTTGCCTAGGGGTGTTGGTCTATTTGTTTTTAAATTTGATTAACAACAGTCTTTTTAAGACAGGGGTTTAATCCCTTTTTTATCATTTGATTTTTACAATGAAATTTTCTTCTTCCTCAATTCAAAATTCTTACCTAAGTAAACTTTTCTGACCATCTCATCTTTTGCCAGCTCTTCGGGAGTTCCGGCTTTTAGGATACTTCCTTCAAACATTAAAAAAGTTTTGTCTGTAATAGCTAGAGTTTCTTGAACATTGTGGTCGGTGATCAGAATCCCTATATTTTTCTTCTTTAGATGAGCTACAATTTTTTGAATGTCTTCCACAGCTACAGGATCCACACCAGCAAATGGCTCATCAAGCAAAACGAATTTCGGATCGGTAGCTAGTGCTCTGGCAATTTCAGTTCTTCTTCTTTCTCCACCCGATAGCAAATCACCCCTACTTTTACGAATATGGGTTAAGCCAAATTCTTCCAATAAGGCTTCCATTTTTTCTTTTTGTTGATTTTTGTTGAGTTTACTTAGTTGCAAAACACTCAATATGTTGTCCTCTACACTTAGTTTTCTAAATACAGATGCCTCCTGAGCCAGGTAACCTATTCCGTTTTGTGCCCTTTTGTACATGGGGAAAGAGGTGATATCAATATCGTCCAGAAGTATCCTGCCGGCCTGAGGCTTGATCAAACCTACTATCATGTAAAATGAAGTCGTTTTTCCTGCGCCATTGGGGCCTAATAAACCAACAATTTCTCCCTGTTCAACAGATACAGAAATTGCCTTGACGACTTTTCTTCCTTTGTAGGATTTTTCTATTTCTACTGCGCTTAATTTCATTTCACGGTGGTGGATTTTTGCATTTCTTTCTCTGTACGGTGATAAGTGAATTTTGAAATAAAAATACTCACTTCATACAATATCAACAGAGGGATACTCACAATAATCTGACTTACAATATCGGGAGGTGTAATTATGGCAGATAAACTTAATACAATTACCAATGCAAATTTTCGATTTTTTCTTAAAAATTTAGGTGTAACGATTCCCACTTTTGTGAGGAAGTAAATGATAATGGGTAGTTCAAAAATGAGTCCACTGGCTAAAACAGAAGCCCTCAAAAGTCCAATGTAACTGCTTAGATCAAAATCATTAAAAACTTCGCTACTAACCGTATAATTACCGAGGAAGTTAATGGATAGGGGGGTAACCATATAATAACCAAAAATTATCCCAATAAAAAACAGTAAGGAAGAGATNAAAATAAAACCNCTNGCATTTTTTCTTTCGTTTTCATGTAANCCAGGACTTACAAATTTCCAAAATTCAAATATTACATAAGGAAATGCTAGTATAAAACCAGCTAAAACTGAAGTCCACAGGTGGGCGGAAAATTGTCCTGCTACTGTTCTGCTCTGAATTCTAAAGGGCATCTCGTTGATACAAAAACTGTCTCCTTGACCGAAAGATTCTGATAGATGACAAAACCACCTGTAGGTAAGNAAATCAATTTTTTTTGGTCCAAAAATAATGGTGTCAAAAATAAAATCNTTTCCTATAAAAGCAACCGAAGCCATTATTATAATTGCTGAACATGATCGGATCAGATGCCATCGAAGTTCTTCAAGATGGCCCAAAAAAGACATTTCATTGGGATTTTTATCCATTTAAACCCTCTTTAATAAAATCTAAAATATGAATTAGACCCATGTATTTGTTGTCTTTTCCCATTACAAGAATGTGATTTATTTTATTAGATTGCATTAATTTTAATGCATCATAAGCCAGCATATCCTCGTCTACCTTCACAGGTTTGTGCGTCATCACATCTGAGGCCGTCAGTCCACTAATATTTTCGTATTTTTCAAGAACCCTACGAATGTCTCCATCAGTGATCAACCCACAAAGTTTTCCNTTTTTTTCAACTACTGTAGCCCCCAATCGTTTTTCGGAGATTTCTAGAATCACCTCTTTTAAGGAAGCCTTATCAGAGACACTTGGTATCATCGAGTAATCTGATAAATCACTTATCTTCAGGTGTAACTTTTTTCCTAAACTACCCGAGGGATGAATTTGAGCAAAATTTTCAGGTTGGAAGCCATTGAGCTTCATTAAACTAATAGCTAATGCGTCACCCATTACCAATTGTACGGTTGTGCTGGTGGTAGGTGCCAAATTGTGANGGCATGCTTCTTTCCCTATTGGAGTATAAAGTAGGTAGTCTGATTGTTTCGCAAGAAAAGACTCATCATTGGAGGTCATTCCAATGATTGTATTGCCATTTTTTTTTAGAAAAGGTATAAGATCTTTGAACTCTTGCGAATTTCCACTNTTCGAGATTCCAATAATAACATCTTTATTTTGAACCATCCCCAAATCACCATGGGTTGCGTCAGCAGCGTGAAGATAAAAAGCNGCAGTGCCTGTAGAACTNAGGGTCGCAGCAATCTTCATGGCAATAATTCCACTTTTACCGACACCGGTTAAAACAATTTTTCCCTTTGATTGATGAACTAAATGAACGATTTCCTCAAAATTTTTATCGATAGATTCCTCAAGCAATTTTAGAGATTGGACTTCTACACGAATGGTGTTGAGAGCAATTTCAGTCACGATCGAGTTTACGCTCAATTTGATTTTTTTGATTAGCTTTTCTTTGTTAAAAGAACTATATTGTAGATACAAATTTAGCTAATTTTTAAAACTAAACCCATCCATTGGATAAACAAGTAGATTTAAAAAAATCCCTAAAAAAATTTTTCGGTTTTTCGAACTTTAGAGGCCTCCAGGAACCTGCGATTAATAGCTTACTTTCTAAAAATGATACTTTTGTAATTATGCCAACTGGCGGTGGAAAATCTATGTGTTATCAATTACCCGCCATGCTTTGCGAAGGTACTGCTTTGGTAGTCTCACCACTTATCGCATTAATGAAAAANCAGGTNGATACTATCAGAGGAATTTCTGCTGATAANGGTATTGCTCATGTTCTAAATTCCTCTTTAAACAAAACTGAGACTCTTAGGGTTAAACAAGATTTGATAGGTGGTGTCACTAAATTATTATTTGTNGCTCCTGAGTCCCTGGCAAAAAAAGACACCATAGATTTTTTAAAAACCATTAAAATTTCATTTTTAGCAGTTGANGAAGCACATTGTATTTCGGAGTGGGGTCACGATTTTAGACCAGAATACAGAAATTTGAGAACCATTTTGGATCAAATGGGCCAAAAAATTTCTATTATCGCCCTAACAGCCACAGCCACTCCAAAAGTTCAAGAGGATATTTTGAAAAATCTTAAAATCTCTGATCCAAAAGTTTTCAAGTCCTCNTTTAATCGTCCCAATTTATATTATGAGGTCANGTCGAAATCAGATCAGGTCGAAACCGAGATAATCAAATTTATAAAGAGAAAACCCGGTAAATCTGGGATTGTTTATTGTCTTTCAAGAAAGCGCGTAGAAGAGTTGGCAAAGATGTTACAAGTTAATGGTATAAATGCATTGCCTTATCATGCGGGTTTGGATTCTAAAACCCGTGTGCGAAATCAAGATATGTTTATCAAGGAGGATTGTGATGTAATCGTTGCTACAATTGCTTTTGGAATGGGAATTGACAAACCTGACGTCAGATTTGTGATTCACCACGATATCCCTAAGAGTATAGAAAGTTACTACCAAGAAACCGGAAGAGCTGGTAGAGATGGGGGGGANGGACACTGCTTGGCTTTTTATTCCTACAAAGACATTGAAAAATTAGAAAAATTTATGTCAGGAAAGCCTGTGGCCGAACAGGAGGTGGGATTTGCACTACTAAATGAAATGGTTTCCTATGCAGAAACTTCNATTTCGAGAAGGAAATTCATCCTCCATTATTTTGGNGAAGAATTTGATTCAGAAAATGGAGACGGCGCTGATATGGATGACAACATGCGTTATCCCAAAACTAAAAGTGAAGCAGGAAAAGAATTAGAAATTCTGATTCAAACTATTTTAGATACAAAAGAAAAATACAAATCAAAAGAAATTGTCAAAACCTTGACCGGTGTAAAAAATGCTGTAATAATTTCACACCAAACTCATGAAAAACATTTTTTTGGTGTTGGTAAAGACAGGGATGCTAAATTCTGGATGGCATTGCTAAGACAGGCCCTCATTGGGGGATATTTCTTTAAGGAGATTGAGAGCTACGGGGTCATCAAACTCACCCCAAAAGCCAAAGCTTTTTTGAATAAACCGGTTTCGTTTTTAATTACCGCAGACCATGATTATGAATCGAATAAACCAAGATTATCCTTAAACAAGCCTATAATTGAGATTGACAAAGTATTTATGGACTTATTACGCTCGCTAAGAAAAAAAGTTGCTATGGAGGAGGATGTTCCTCCTTATGCGGTTTTTCAGGAATACTCGCTTGAAGACATGGCACTAAAATATCCGATTAGTTTTAAAGAACTAAGTCAAATTAATGGAGTAGGAGAGGGTAAGGCAAAACGGTATGGGCCAAAATTTATTCAGATTATCAAAAAATACGTCGCTGAAAACCAAATTTCACGACCCGATGATTTGATTATAAAAAGCACTGGAGCCAACTCAGCTTTGAAGTTGTATTTGATACAAAGTATAGATCGAAAGTTATCACTTGAAGATATTGCATCTGCTAAGGGAATGGATATGGTAAAACTGATATCCGAAATGGAGACCATAGTTTTCTCTGGGACAAAACTTAATATTGATTATTGGATTAATGATATTTTTGATGATGACCAAATCGATGAGTTGACCAATTATTTTATGGAAGCAGTTTCAGACGATTTGCATTTGGCCTCTGATGAATTTGAAGGTGATTATGAGGAAGAGGAGTTGCGTTTATTTCGATTGAAATTCATCAGTGAGGTTGGAAATTAATTCAAATCATCTCATTTCTTACAACTATTGCTATATTCGCAAAAATTAAAAAACATTCATCATGCAGGAGGGAATTTTTGCCCATTTTAAAACTGAAAAAGGAGAAATTAAAATCCAATTGACCTTTGACAAAACACCAGGAACCGTAGGTAATTTTGTAGGTCTTGTTGAAGGGACAATAGAAAACAAGGTGAGTTCTAAAGGAACACCCTACTACGACGGTCTAAAGTTTCACCGTGTGATTGCAGATTTTATGATTCAAGGGGGCTGTCCTCAAGGCACAGGAATGGGAGGTCCTGGATACCAATTTGATGACGAGTTTCATCCTGAGCTCAAACACGATCGCCCGGGCACTTTATCAATGGCAAATGCAGGCCCTGGGACCAACGGGAGTCAATTTTTTATCACCCACGCTGCTACTCCCTGGTTGGATGGTAAACATACTGTTTTTGGATATTTGGTTGAAGGGTTTGAGGTTTTGGATAATATTGCACAAGATGATGCGATTCAATACATAACCATCGAACGGGTTGGGGCCGATGCCGAGTCTTGGGATGCTATAGCTGCTTTTGACGTTTTTATCAATGATAAGGAAGTACGACTCAAATCGGCTCAGGAGGCTGCAGCTAAAGAACTGGAAGAATTGACCAACGGGATGGAGCAAACTGACAGCGGACTTTACTATAAAATCAACCGAGAAGGGTCTGGAGATCACCCTTCTAAAGGTAAGAATGTTTCAGTTCACTACAGGGGGATGCTGCTCGATGGAACAGTATTTGACTCTTCCTACCAACGGAACAAACCCATAGTTTTTCCTCTGGGTATGGGCCAAGTTATCAAGGGGTGGGATGAGGGTATCGCTTTACTCAAAAGAGGATCGTCGGCAAGACTAGTGATTCCAAGTGAGTTGGCCTATGGCTCGAGAGGGGCTGGAGGTACAATCCCTCCCAATGCAAGCTTGATTTTTGAGGTGGAGTTGGTTGATTTTAGTTAGAAAATCCTTTGGGTTCGTTTCCCGCTTTCCATTTGATATTACAACCCAAGCTGGGTATTTGATTGGTTTCTTGTGCTGCCCCGTTTAACAATTTTTGGCAGGCATTAATCAAATCTTTTCCTGTAATCGGATTGTCATTTTTTGGACGAGCATCGTCAAAACGACCACGGTAAACAAGTTTTAGATCCTGACCAAAGAGATAAAAATCCGGAGTGCAAGCCGCTTCATAGGCCAAGGCTACTTCTTGGGTAGGGTCGTAGAGGTAGGGAAAGTCAAATGATTTTTCCAAAGCAAGTTTTTGCATTAACTCAGGCCGATCATCGGGATAGTTTTCTACGTCATTACTGGATATTGCTACGGTATTGATGCCCAATTTTTTGATGTCATGACTAACTTCTACTATTTTTTCTAAAAGATGTAACACATAGGGACAATGATTACACATGAAAATAACCAAGGTACCAGACGTCCCTTTGACTTCACGTAAAGTAACCTTAATTTGATCGACACCATTGGTTAGTGAAAAATTAGGTGCTTCCGTATTTAATGGAAGCATGTAGGATTCAGTTCTAGCCATAGCTCTGTTATTTAAGCCACTAATCTAATTAAAATTTAAAGCCTAAAAAAACGAATCGGTAATGGAAATTAAGGATCTTTTCAGACTATATGTCATCAAAGTTTAGATCAGTGAAATTGTTTCCTGAAACTTCGGCCGCATCGAAATTTTTATCCCTTTCGTAATTTTTTTGATGCCTTTCACTTATCACTTCCTCACCTCTTTCTTTGATTATGAAATTTACCATTTCCGATAGTATTGAGCTGAAATCATTAAAATCCTCCTTATAAAGATAGATTTTGTGTTTTTTGTAGTGGAACGTTCCATCATCATTTGTGAATTTTTTACTTTCTGTAATGGTTAAATAGTAATCACTAGCCTTTGTCTCACGCACATCGAAAAAATAAGTTCTTCTTCCAGCACGTAGAACTTTGGAAAAAATCTCTTCCTGGTCCTTATCATTGTTATTATACATTGAACTTTTGTTTAAATTAATTAGGTTGTTATTCCAAAATTCTTAAAAAAATTAAAACAAAACAAATTAATATTCCTTTTCATTTTGTTGTTTGTTGAAAAGATCAAAATAGAACCCTTTCAAATTAAATAGTTTTTGATGGTCTCCCTGCTCAATTATTTTACCTTGATCCAAAACAACAATGTTGTCGGCATCTTTAACCGATGAAATACGGTGGCTTACGATTATTGTGGTCTTATTTTGGCTGTAATTCTTGAGATTTTTTAGAATCCTCTCTTCAGTGTCAGTGTCCACTGCTGAAAGACAGTCGTCGAAAAGCAGTATTTCGGGGTCTTTGATTACTGCCCTCGCAATTGATATTCTCTGTATTTGTCCTCCAGACAATGTAAGTCCTCTTTCACCAAGAAGGGTCTGATATCCTTCTTTAAATTTTATAATACTTTTATGTATTGCTGCTGTTTTGCATGCTTCTTGAATCTCTAGACCAGTAGCATCAACTTTGCCTAACCGAATATTATCTTGGATGCTCTCTGAAAACAAAAATGCATTTTGCGGAATATTTCCAATATGGCTTCTTAGTTTTTCTAGTTTAAACTTTCTTATGTCATAACCATCTAATAAAACTTTTCCGGTATTTGGATCATAAAGACGATTGATAATATTAAGTAAGGAGGATTTTCCAGACCCCACTTTTCCAATTATGCCAAGTGATTTACCACTTTCTATTTTTAAATTGATACCGTCCAAGGCTTTAATTTTTGTTTCTGGGTATATCAAGGTGATATTTTCAAAAGTAATTTCTCCTTTAATTATAACATCTACTCCTGAACCATCCCTGATTTCGATAGGTTCATTTAAAAAAGCATTAATTCTTTTTTGGGATGCCTCTGCCTGCTGGACTACTGAGGTTACCCATCCAACCACAGCCACTGGCCATGTAAGCATATTGATGTAGATTATAAATTCAGCCAATACTCCGATTTCTATCTCTCCACTCATGTATTGTTGTCCTCCAATAAAAATGACGATTAGATTGCTCAAACCGATCAAAAGTATCATTAGAGGAAAAAACCAGGCCTGAACCTTGACCAGATTCATATTTTTCTCTTTGGATTCAAGTGCAAAGTGATCAAATTTTTTGTAAGAAATACTCTCCATACCATAGGATTTGATTACAGAAATACCACTGAATATTTCTTGTGCATAGGAGGAAAGGTTTGACAACATTTCCTGAACCACAGTGCTTCTTATGTTGATAACTCTACTGAGTTTATAGATGGTAAATGACAAAAGGGGGAGTGGTATTAGAGTGTAAACAGATAGCTTCGGAGCTATGCTAAACATGATCGTAATAACACATATAAAAAGGGTAACTGTATTAATGCTGTACATGATTGCAGGCCCTACATACATTCTAACTTTACTTACATCTTCGCTGATTCTGTTCATCAAGTCTCCAGTGCGATTGTTTTTGTAAAAGCGTTGACTCAATTTCTGGTAATAGGAAAAGATTTCATTTTTGAGATCAAATTCGATGTAACGGGATACATTAATTATTGTCTGACGCATTAAAAAGGTAAAAAACCCCGATAGTAGCGTTGCGCCAATAATGATTAATATATTTTTGATTAGTAATGACTTGAGCAAGGCCAAATCTCCTTGATGATTGGTAAGGAAATTTTCAACTGCAGTTAGTGAATCACCAATTAAACGGGGAGCGAACAAGGAAAAAACTCTTGAAATGATTGTGATTAAAACTCCCAACAGGAGCTTTAGAAAGTATTTTCTCAGGTATTTATTCAGGTGCTGAAGTGCTCTCATTCACTCATTTCGCTTGAGTAGATATATAAATATCAAATGTAATCAAATGCTTTCGTTCTGTATTTCAAAAAGCAATTTTAGTTAATTATAATTAAAACTAAAGCTCTATTTTTGTAGCAAATTTTGGTGATTCAATAAATGCTAACCCGAAGACATCTGCGGATCAAAGTAATGCAGTCATTGTATTCCTTTTTACCAAATCGGGAGGGCAACTTAGGTCAAGAGATTGATTTTTTCAAAAAGAGTTATTTTAATACTTTTTCGTTATACCTGACTCTTTTGGCTTTTCTCAAATCCACATACGAACATTCTTTAGGTTTGAAAGATCTCCAAAAAAAACTAAGAACTAAAAAAAATAGTGAACAATCTCCATCTTTGGCGGGGAACAAAATTCTCCAATTCATTGCTAAACATCCCATTTTAGTCAACCATATCAATAAAAGAAAAATTAAATTTTGGGAATTGGATTTTGACTATGTAAAATCTAATTTTAAAACTCTTGTAGAGTCTGAAAAATATCAAGAATACAGCCAAAAAGAGAGTCCCTCAGTTGAAGAGGATAGAGATATTATTACTTTTTTTTACAAGGAGATTGTTGCTCCATCAGTAGGTTTCTATGATTACATTGAAGATAAGGAACTTACTTGGATTGATGATCTGCCTGTAGTTAATACGTTCATCATAAAAATTCTTCAAAAAATCAACCCAAAAGACCTTAATAGTCTGTCATTCCCTAAAATGAATATTGAAGGTGAAGATCCGAGATTTGCTATAGAACTACTAGAAAAAGTTGTAGTAAATAATGATGCTTTGCAAAAAGAAATGGTAGGACGAACCCCAAACTGGGACAGTGACAGAATTGCTCTTTTGGATGCCATTATGATCAAGATGGCTATCGCCGAAATACTTTATTTCCCTACCATACCACCAAAAGTTACTATGAATGAATACATCGAAATTTCTAAAGACTATTCAACACCAAAAAGTAATATTTTCATCAATGGAATCTTGGACAAAATGATTAAAGATTTTGAAGATTTGGGAAGATTAAATAAAAGTGGCAGGGGACTGATATGATGTTTTTTGTTAAATTTGAATCAAAATAAATTAAAAAAATGAAAAAAATACGTTTGTTTTATTTGTGTACTTTACTATGTATTGCAATTGGGTGCAATGAAAGTGCCTCAAAAAAAGTCGATCAGCAAAAAGCAGCTGAAAGTTCTACTGAGGCCCCTGTTTCAACTGCAGCCATGACTTTTAACAAAACAGTTCATGACTTTGGAACAATCAAGGAAGGTGAGACCGTTCAGACAACATTTACTTTTACTAACACCGGCAAATCCGATTTGATCATTGTAGATGCTCGAGGAAGCTGTGGATGTACAGTTCCGAATTATCCAAAAAATACACCCATTGCTCCTGGTGCCACTGGTGAGATTTTAGTTAGCTTTGATTCAAGCAATAAGCCAAATATGCAACAAAAAACCGTTACCATATCTGCCAATACTCAAAGCGGAAGAGAAACATTGAGGATCAAAGCCATGGTATCCCCAGATCCAGTAAAACAAAAACAACGCGATGATGCTGCCAAAGCACGTCAGCAAAACAGCAATTAAATAAGTTAATCAATGGAGGGATTCTCTGGGCAGATGCCCTTTTTGCTTCTAATGCTGGTTGTGTTTTTTTTCTTTATAATCTTGCCACAGCAGCGTAGACAAAAAAAAGAAAAAAATTTCATGAAAAACCTGAGTAAAGGCGATCGGGTCATCACCAAAAGTGGTATTCATGCTAAAGTAGTTGAGCTTAATGAAAAAGACTACACCTGTGTTATTGAAACTCTGGCAGGAAAACTAAAAATTGAGCGCTCGGCATTGTCCTTGGAGATGAGTCAAAAACTCAATACTCCTAAAAGATAATTTGATCCCGCTCCGGCGGGATTTTTTCATAAATAAAATTATGTATCGTTATTTAATCAAACCCATACTTTTTCTTGGTGACCCCGAATGGATACATTATTTTGTATTTGGTTTGATTCGGACGTTGCATAAAGTCCCCGGTATCCCTTTTTTGATTCGAAGTATCTATCATATATCGCATCCTAAACTCGAAAAGAAACTCTTTGGTATTACTTTCAATAATCCTGTGGGTTTGGCAGCCGGCTTTGACAAAGACGCAAAGCTTTACCAAGAACTTTCTAATTTTGGTTTTGGATTTATCGAGATCGGGACCTTAACTCCAAAACCTCAAACAGGAAATCCCAAAAAGCGTTTGTTTAGATTGCCCGAGGACCATGGACTGATAAACCGAATGGGATTTAATAATGAAGGAGTAGAAGCCGTAATCCCCCGCCTAAAAAAAAATAAAAACACTATTATCGGGGGTAACATTGGTAAAAACAAAATCACTCCCAACGAAAAGGCAGTCGATGATTACGTTTATTGTTTCAAAACACTTTATCCCTATGTTGATTACTTTGTGGTTAATGTCAGCTCACCAAATACACCCAACTTGAGAGAGCTTCAGGATAAAAAGCCACTTACTAACCTTTTAAATACATTACAAGAAATCAACCACGCGAATAAAAAACCAAAGCCCATTCTTCTTAAAATTGCACCAGACCTGTCGGATGATGAATTATTGGACATTATTAAAATTGTAAAAACAACTCATATTTCAGGGGTTATAGCCACCAACACCTCTGTAAACCTCAATGGTCTAAAATCCTCAAATAAGAGCCAAATTGGTGGTATAAGTGGAAAACCACTTAATCTCCGCAGCACTCAGGTAATCCGTTTCCTATCCGAAAAAAGTCAAAAAGCTTTTCCTATAATTGGAGTTGGAGGGATTCATGATCCCAATGATGCTATAGAAAAACTCAATGCTGGCGCAGATTTAATACAGCTTTATACTGGTTTTGTATATGAAGGCCCTGGATTGGTAAAGCGAATAAATAAAGCTTTGATTAATTGATAATTTTCTTTTTATTGTATAGTTCTATTTTGTTAAAATTTGTCCAATATACTCGAGGATATTTTTTTAACATAAATACCCTTCTTTAATCGAAATAGCTAAACCCTTCATCAGGGTCAATACTCAGAAGAGTTTCGTAAATCAAGCGTATAACATTTTCTATATCTTGTTTATGAACCATTTCAACGGTAGTATGCATGTATCGTAAGGGTAACGAGATAAGGGCAGAGGCAACTCCACCGTTGCTGTATGCAAATGCATCAGTATCAGTTCCAGTATAACGAGAGGATGCCAAGCGTTGGAAAGGAATTTTTTGAGACTCTGCTGTCTTGATTATATGTTCTCTCAATCTATTTTGTACCGCAGGAGCATACGATATTACGGGACCTTTACCCATTTCAATATGACCTTGTTCCTTTTGATTGATCATGGGAGTAGTAGTGTCATGACAAACGTCTGTAACGATTGCCAAATCAGGTTTTATGGTTTGTGTTATCATTTCTGCACCGTGAAGGCCAACTTCTTCCTGAACTGCATTGGTAATATATAGCCCAAATGGTAATTTGATTTTATTTTCATGAAG
>NZAX01000044.1 GCA_002687665.1 Flavobacteriaceae bacterium | reverse complement strand
ACCGCATAAAATAAATTTCTATTTAAATAAAGGCATTAGTTTCGAATTAATTGCTCTCTGAAATAATTTATCGGGCAAATGCCGGGTTATATTTTCCCCTTAAGTTAAAGCCTGGAAAGTTGCGCATGGTCGAATATCGCGGGTAACTGTCAAATACTGGATTATCAGAAACACGCGGATCGCCCTGTTCTTTTAGATCAGATAGCAGTTGTTGTTTGAGTTGGATTAACACCTCTCTATACTCTGGTAACACAGCAATGTTTTGAGTGCAATAGGGATCTATTTGAATGTCGTACAATTGTTCTTGTGGTCTTTTAGCAAATGCCCTATCAAAATATGGGGTGTCTTGCATGGCCATGATCTCCTCCTTGGAAGGTGATGGGTCTACATCGTGGTAGCCGGGATAGAGGGCTTTGAAACCTTTAACCATGCTTCTTTGGTCATTCTGTGGGGTTGAGGGAACTGGGTCTCCCTGAGGCCAGCGATCAGGATTGAAGTGATATACATATAAGTATTCTTGGGTTCTGATTGCTCGGGCAGGGTAACCCAAATTGTCCGGTCTGGCATGGGTGTGGCGTTCCCTTCCTGTAAGGACATACTCTCGGTGTGGGGGATGTTCTTCATTTATCAAAACAGGGAGTAAACTTTTCCCAGTGGGCATCATGGCATCTTCCAATCCCACAAGTTCCATCAAAGTAGGCGCCAAATCGATCAATCCGACAGGCTCATAAACTTCTTTCCCTTTTATGACATTAGGCAGTGAGATCGCAAGTGGAACATGGGTGCCAAACTCCTGAACATTGGCTTTAGCATAAGGAAAAGGCATGCCGTTGTCGGCCGTTACTAAAATAAAGGTGTTTTCTAACTCCCCTTTTTCTCTTAAAAAATCGATCATCTTTAGGAGGTGGTTGTCAAAATGCTCAACCTCAAGTATGTAGTCCAATAGATCGTTGCGGACAACCTCAGTATCGGGCAAAAATTCCGGTACTTGAACGGTCTCGATATTTTTTCCTGCTTTTAAGCCGCTCTGGTATTCATAGACCCGATGGGGTTCGAAGGCACCATACCAAAATACAAAGGGTTCTCCCTCCTCTTTTTGATTGAAAAAATCTTTAAAATTTTTTGCATAATCATTAGCCCTGATTCCCTCCGTAGGCAGATCGGCTAACTGATATCTGTTGAATGCTTTACCTACAGGATTTTGTTTTCGCCCACTAATCTCCCAGTTGCCAGGAGCCCAGGGTTTTCCTGTATAACCCACAAAATATCCTAGTGAGTCCAATATCTCTGTAAAAACTTTAAATTTGATAGGAAAATTACTAGCATGGGTGCCGGCTTCCTCCAACTCCCAAATATTTTTTCCGGTTAATATAGCTGCCCTGGAAGGACTGCATTGAGGGGCTGCAACGAAAGCGTTGTGAAATAAAACTCCGTTCTGGGCTATATAGTCAAAAGCTGGGGTTTGGGTTTCTGCAAAACCGTATATACCTGTGTGGGGATAGGAATGATCGTCGGCAATGGCTATTAGGATATTAGGTGGTGGAACTTCTACCTTTGTGGCTGGGGAGCTGCAGAAATTAATTAGTAAAAATAAACATAAAAGAACGAATGGGTTTAATGTTTTCATTTAAAGGAAATTGAGTTGAGATTTTTGATGGAATCGAGTTGCTGTTTCAGTTGTTCTAATTTTTTGGGGAATTTATAAGAAATATTACTATTTTCTGAGGGATCATCTTTGAGGTTGAAGAGGCGTTCTGGCCTCTCACCAGATGGGGTTGGCAAGTTTGTCGGAGGTGTAAATCCTCCAGAGCCTCTTTTTTCGATCATTTTCCAATCGCCATCTCGGATGGCAAAATGCCCAAGTGAAGAATGATGAATTATCGGGCTAACTTCCTTTAGGGAATCCGAGTCAGTTAGCTGCCCTAACAGGCTGTAACTATCCAATGCTTTTGAGGGGGTGTTAAGTAATTCCGCTACAGTTGCATAGAAGTTGGCCAATGATTGCGGACCATGGGCAACACTGCCCTGGCTTATCCTATGCGGCCATCTAACAATAAAGGGAACTCGGTGTCCCGCCTCGTAAATATCTCCTTTCATACCTTTAAGATGTTTAGCGGCTCTGTGATTATATTTCTCTATGTGGTGTGGTTTCCAATAGGGTCCATTGTCACTGGTAAAAACTAACAGAGTTTCATCTGCAATACCATGAACATTTATATAATCAAGCAATTGCCCAACTTGATCATCCACCATCTGAACAAATGCACCATACATTCCTGCATCAAATTTGTAAGGATCCTTTTCTTTGGGCACCCAAGGAGTGTGGGGAGCTGCCAAAGGAAGGTAGAGAAAAAAAGGAGCATCATTTTTTTGAGCTTTGTCGATGAAGACTTTTGCTTTTTTTATAAAATTAGGTAGCACATCATAAAAATCAAACCTCTCTGCCATTGGTCCCGGCCGCCAAAAATCATAATCTTTATCTCCTTCCAGATTACTGCCCTCGGTATAGTTAGAGACAGGTTGGGTAAATTTTTCGTTTTCCAAATAGACATAGGGAGGAATATCAAGAGAGGCAGGAAGAATATAACTGTAATCAAAACCTACCTGAGTGGGTCCCTTGGTTGGGTTTTTGGAAAAATCAATGATTTCTTCTTTGTAATCCGTGATCAAACCCCAATCGTTACGTATGACTTGATTTTCTCGATAGGAGGTTTTGAGTTGCCAATCCAACCCAAGGTGCCACTTCCCTACCACAGCGGTTTGATAGCCATTTCGCTGTAATAATTTGGCAACCGTTTCTTTTTCATCCGGAATCATTAAAGGGCCATAACTCCATAACACCCCTGATTTTAAAGAGGTTCTCCATGCGTATTCTCCTGTAAGAATACTGTATCGGGTAGGCGTGCATACTGAGGAGGTAGAGTGCATATCCATAAAGCGCATCCCCTCACTAGCCAACTGATCTAAGTGNGGGGTTTTNATTTTTGAAGTCTTGTTATAAATTGATAAATCTCCGTAACCCAAATCGTCCGCCAAAATATANATGATGTTTGGAAACTTACTGTTTGATTTATTTTCAGGCAGACAACCAAAAAATAAAAGTAAACTGAGTATACAAAAGTGNNTAGTTTTTATCATTTTNCTTTGGATTTGAATTCATTCAATTGAAGCCCGTCTACNCTGTAATGTTTTACCGAAATACTTCCTCCCTCATCANGGTCAATNGTAACAGTCATNGTTCCCCCTGTAACATTCAAATACAAATGCTCNGGTCTAACATCTTCTTGTTTCCAACCCCCTGCATGCTCATTNCTGTTGGGCCCAATAGAAAATTCAACGATTCCATATTTTGGATGCTTNGAAACGTATTGCCAATGGCGGTCACCACATANTACATACATATTGGATTGTGAAGCGATAAATTTTCGAATTTGTTCACCTTCGTAATAAAANCCTTTATTNGAATGATTATCCTTTTTTTGGTATCTATCAGGTCCAATTATCGGTGTAGGGCTGATTAACAATTTAAAAGTAGCATTAGAGGCTTTGACAGTCCTTTTAAACCATTGCATTTGTTCTTTGCCCCAAATGGTTTTTTCAGGCCCATCCGCCATAGTGTTGGGACTTCGATAATCNCTCCCCTCAACAAGCCATATTTGTAAATCTTTACCCCAACGGAACGTTCGATAGGTCTTGTTTTTGATGGGCATCTCTTGAAGAAAAACTTCCAAACCTTGGTCAAAGGTAAATTCTCCCATAAAGGAGGTTTCAATACCCCGATAACTATCATTAAACCAAGCATCATGATCGTCTTTTTCAAAGTAGNTGGTCANTTGCGAATGAAATGATTTATTAGTNGGTAAACTAAACATTCTGTTCCAGTTATGATGAGCCATCGCTTTGTTTTTTGCCGTATTGTCATAATAGACAATATCACCGGCATGTACAAAAAAATCAANGTCAAGACTTTCTAAAAACGGGTAAATTTTGTAACCATCAGGATGGTCTTGATCAGGGTAGCCTTGACAAGTACTTGCAGCAAAGACTATTTTTTTTGAGGTTTGGGAATCTGGCGGGGTTTTAAATTTTCCTTTTATTTGGGCACTGATGGCTCTCCCTTTTTCAGGCCGAGCCTCTACAAGCAAAGAATAAGTGCTTCCCGACTCAAGATTATTAAGAATGAATTTCCTACTGAAATTGGCTTTNGAATCAACCGCCTCCCAAGGAGTAATCTGCCATTCACTGCTATCAATTTTTCTGTATTGTAACCGGACTTCCCCTTTGCTCCCTGGAACAGCACCCTCAATTGTGTTGATGTCGTATCCATACGGAAAATAAATCATTCCATTTTTATCTCTTCGGGTCTTTCTAANATGCTTTTTTCCNGTATCTGGATCTGTGTAAAGTGCTANAGGTTGGGGAGCATCANTGACCCTGTTTTTATTTAGNGTCAAACGAGTCCAAATAACTGCTTCCGTTTGGGAAACGTCTCCNATTCTAATCCCNGTAGCAAGNTANGGCCCTTTCTGATTTGTTGATTGGGAGGTTAATTCTGCAGGAAGAATTATCAACAAAAATAGGATTGTAAAAAGACTAATAGACAANTGATTGAATCTCATTTATTTGATTTTTTACTTTGTTTTGAAGTATTTAAAAAATAATCATTGACGGTATGATTGCTTCCGTATTTCCATTCAGCATTAATTTTTGGAAGTTGAAAACGCATGGATTTTTTTACCGAATCCAAAGCAATANTTTNCGAAAGGTTATTTCGCTCCCCAGGGTCNTCCTTNANATCNTACAATTCCTCNGNACCATCCTCATANCTTATGTAACGNTATCGACTGTTTACNAAACTATGATTGTTTTTACCATAGGTGGTAATGGCAACAACTGNGGGGTCTTCGGGTTGAGTNAACAGGGGAACAAGACTTTTACCCTCATTNGATTCGTTTTTNGGTAAGCNAGTTAAATCTAANAGGGTAGGGTAAACNTCTAACAATTCAACCGCCTGTTGAATTTTCATTTTTTTATNTCNCCAAGGTAANTTAAAAATCAGTGGGACACGAGTAGATTCNCTCCANAGAGTATGTTTGCCAAAAGATCCTTTTTCTCCTAATTCATAGCCATGATCTGACCATAAAACAACGATAGTATTATTTTTATAGTCGCTGTTTTGAAGTTCATCGAGAACAACTCCAACTTGGTGATCAACAAAAGAAATACAAGCCAAATAAGCTTGTACAATATTCTTCCACTCCCCGCTTTGAATGGCCCAGTCAGTAGTGGGCATCATTCCTTTGTATGCAATTCTCTTTGCAATTTCTGGCAAATCGTCAAAATCATTTGGTAAATATGAGGGGAGAGTGACCTGGTCGGGTTGATAGAGGTCAAACCATTTTTTCGGGGCGTGCCAAGGGACATGAGGACGAATAAAACCAACGGCCATAAAAAATGGACGGTCGTGTTTTTCTTGAAGCTGCTTTCTGGCCCAATAAGCATAACGATAATCTGACATCAAGGAATCTCTGTCGGGATAAGGCCCCCAGTCTGTTGAAGTTCCTTTATGACTCCACTTAATTGGTTTATCCGGACGCGGACCAAAACCAGTAACCCTTCCTCCAGAAATCTCGAAGACTCCTTTAGGTGCATGGTTGTGAAAAATTTTACCAATACCAATCGTTTTATATCCATGATCTTTAAAATATTGAGGTAAAAAACGAACTAACTCCATCATTTCACTCCCTTTCCTCAAATTTTCATCTTTAATCTGTCCATATATTCCTGTAGTGGAAGGTCTAAATCCTGACAAAATTGAGGCTCTTGAAGGGCCACAAATAGGTGCCTGACAATGAGCATTGACAAATAGGATCCCCTCATTGGCCAGTCGATCGATGTTGGGTGTTATAGCATCAGGGTGAGCACCTAAAACACCTATCCAATCATTTAAATCGTCAATACTTATCATTAAAACATTAGGGGGACTGCTCTTTTGATCATTCGCTTGACAACTTAATTGCATATTCAAAAATGCCAGCGTAAGTATTGAGTATATAGTTTTTAATAACATCATTTGTTTCTTTTTGAGGCACTGATGATACTTTTGGGATATGTATCCTTAGCGGTTTTTACAATTGCCTTTCCATCTACTTGCTCAACCAATTTCGCAGCTCCTGCCTCTGAAGGATCTGAAGAGTAAAAATTGACCGTTTCTTCTTGATTTTGTAACGTTATCAATCCTGGGGTTGTGATATCCAAATTGGCTTTGATGATCCAGTCATCAACCTTAAACTGGTCNGTATTTTCTAAANGTGTTACGGGAGNATAGGTTAAGTNATCACTGACTTGAATAACGGCTAAAAANCGCATCTTTTCTTGTTTCTCTTTGGTTGTTGCTTTGAAATGCCAGTGATTTTTATAAGTAAGTAAGTTGCCGTTGGGATCATTTTTTCTTATAATATTTTTAGGCTCAACTGAAAATTTATCGGTAACAGAATAATTCAAATCTGCTGCTCCAAAAAGGNTAACTCNTCCACCCCTATCGTNATANGTCGTTTCTACGGTCTTATTTTCNGCATTTAATTTTAGACCGTGGTAGTTATGGACCAGCCAACTCCAATCCACAGGTTTATTNGCCTCCATTTCATCATAGACAATAAATAAGTTGGGTCTGATCAATAAATAGTGTCTTCTAAAAAACTTGACCTCCATATCATTGGGGGTATTGTCTTTTCGACTTCTTGAAGGTAATTCATGAGCCTCATAGGCATGAGATGCATCACCNACCGCATAAGTCAAATGTTCTCCATCAATGAATCTAGGCAANAATCCNTATGCACCCGCATCGTAGGGNTGCCCATGTTGATCAACCAAAATACCATTATGTCCCTGAGTGTGTTTATACCAAGCAAGTGTATGGGGTGCTCCCATCCANGGGCGATAACCAGAATTATAAAATAATCGTTTTCCTTTGTAAGCNATATTAAATGTATTTTGCTCAGCATGGGTGTGNGCTAAAGGTCCCATTGGTGAACTTTTGATCGATACTCTTAAATTGTTTTTTACATCTGTTCTGNNTGTATTCATATATGCTACACCCACATCTNGAAAAATTTCCGNATCNGCCAAATCAACTGCATNNTCTGTCAATGGNAAGGGNATATCATAGCCTTTTGAAATTCTAAACCATGCGTAGTCCTTATCATCGGATAAAATGGATTTTTCCAATGGTGGTCCTGTGTAATCCAAATCAACTAATGGCNCCTCCANTTGATCNAACTNAGCAAGTACTGNCTTTGAATAATNNACTCCCAAAGGGTCTCCNGTGATTCTTGCAAAAGCATCAGCAAATGCGGCGTACTCNATATTGGGCATGGGNGATTTATTTCCATCGTTACAAAAACCGTCGCTGGTCGCTCCAGGAGGATAGGCATANGTGAGCCACTTCATAAAGTTACCGTACCACGGAGCAACAAAAAAGTTTTGTCCTGTAAATTCNCCCAATTTCATTGGAATATCCAAAACAGTCATTACATTCATACGTACATANCCGGTTCCATTAAACCATGCACCATCCTCTTCCGCCATTTTTGGATGTTGTGCCAACCATAATTCGTAAATGTACTCCAGCCAATTAAGCGCATCAGGNACTTCATCNATCAATGCCACTGAAGTGAGAAACAAACGGTGCAAAATATGTTGCCAAACATGCATGGAAGAATTTCGGTTTTCNAGATAATTCAACCAATGCTCATAAAATCCATTTGCTCTANCCTGGATNTGATTAAGAATATCNGATCGGTCTTTTGGATTGAGNTGATCCCAAAAAACATCAACCGCAAGTGCTANTGACTCCATNATCANNGAATCACCAAAATCATTGATTCGGGTCAAACCTTTTGGATCCCAGCTTGTTGCCTCTCGCATCCATTTTANNGAGGTATTAAANTATTTTTGNTCCTTTGTCAACACATAGGCTTGAGTAAGTTTTTTTAGAGAATTTCCAAACTCGTAACCCACTTTTTGACTGAAGTTTTTTTTAATTTTNTTTGTCTCGTTATCGTCTCGNCCTTCGAATTGAATNATAGCATCTAGCTCACTTGGAATTTGCATACCTATNACANGNTNTGCCTCTTCTATAATNTNGGAGGTTTCTTTGTAAGAAATTGATTTGGATTGCAATCTGGNCCAGTCTTCCTTTTTNACCATTACCCTTGGATGNTNNTTTGGAATGGACTCTAAAAGTCTNTCGAATGGNNGGGGTACAAAATCGATTGATTTGTCATTTATCGTGAAGGAGGCAATNTCACTCCAATCATCTTTTTGAGCCTTGTATTGCCAGTACCATAGACCTGATGTTAATTTCTTATGAATATTAATTACAGAAAATGAAANATCNNTNATGNTAGTAAGCTCTTTTGTAAAAGCCTTATCCCTAGCCACTCTCACCTCAAAAACCTGAGATTTTTTTGAAGGCCATTGAAGACTNGGACTGNTATAAGTTGCAACATCTCCATTATCAGGAGTCACCCACCTTCTGTATTTGGGNTAAACCATCTGAGGCAGNNCATCAAATTCTGTNGTAAAANCTTNTTGAGNAGATTGACAATTTAACAGNATNGGACCTATAGCCAAAGTCATTAAAATTTTTANTTTCATTGTTGACTTTTCCANTTNTTATATAANCTTTTAAGTTCATTGACTACCNCAGTTTCCTGATNGTATAAATTAATGGATTCTCCTGGGTCATTTTCCAAATCANAAAGAACAAATTTTTCNGTATAGGTATAATNCCTCCTNCTNGTATCATATGGGTTGGCATAAAGTTTCCAATTTCCTTTTCNTGCNACCCAGGTGGATTTTCCTCNANGACGGAATTCCCAACAATAACCATNTTGATGGTTGGANNGNGCCTTTTCATTCTCGATNATCGACATTAGAGATTTTCCATCCATTTNAGAANTGTCGGTTTCNAAACCACANANTTCGATCAAAGTNGGCATCCAGTCCACATTGACACTCATTTGATNCCTNAACTGATTNGCAGGAATTTTACCGGGCCACGATATNGCNGCAGGAACCCTAATTCCCCCTTCAAANAAACACTGCTTCGCNCCTCTGTANGGACCNGTATAACCNCCACCGTGATAAGCACGGGTCTCAGTAGAATGACCATTGTCCGATTGAAAAATAATTATGGTATCCTCTCTTAAATTATTTTCCTCCAANAGNNNAANCAGTTCTCCGATTTTTTCGTCNTGTGTGGTNAAAAAAGCNGCATATAGATCNCGTGGATGTTCAACCCCTTTNTCNCGGTAGTATTTGATCCATTTGGCATAGCCTTGATAGGGATAATGAGGGGTGTTCATTGCAAAAAAGATAAAAAAGGGTTTATCCGATTTCTTTTGAATGACTTGCTTTGCCTCTTGCACCATAAGGTCTGGAAAGTACTGTCCATCGAGAAAAACTTCTTCGTTGTTGCGATAGAGATCATGACGGTT
>NZAX01000043.1 GCA_002687665.1 Flavobacteriaceae bacterium | reverse complement strand
TAGGACTTGTTGCTGCTGTCTTTACAACGGTTGCTTTTATTCCTCAGGTTCTTAAAATATCCAAAAAACGTAGTGCCAAAGGGGTCTCTGTTTCCATGTATGTGATCATGTTTATCGGGATCTGTTTTTGGTTATTTTATGGGATTTTGATCAACAGTATCGCTGTTATTGTCGCGAATTTAATTTCGGGTATATTACAATTGGTCATCATTTTTTTTTCGTTGATTCACCGGAAGAACAATTAAAAAGGGTCACCTACAATTGAATTTGCCTTTTGATCTGTTGATTTAGTGAAATAAAAGTCTCTGTTCTTGATACACCTTCTATAGTTTGAATTTTGTGGTTCAACAAGGTCATTAAATGCTCGTTATCCGTACAAAGTATTTTAATTAATACGCTCCAATTTCCCGTTGTATAATGACACTCAATCACTTCAGGAATTTTTTCAAGTTGCTTTACTGCCTCTGGGTTTCTCATTGCCTTATCCAAATAAATACCAATAAAAGCCATTGTTTTATAGCCCAGGATTTTGGGATTTAATACCACCTGAGATCCTGAGATTAGTCCTGAACTTTCTAGTTTTTTGAGGCGTTGATGAACAGCTGCTCCTGATATTCCTGCAGTTTTTGCAATTTCATTAATCGACTTTCTGGCATCTTTCATAAGGGCCTTGAGAATGATTTTATCCAAACCATCAATCAATACTCTCTCGTTTTTTGTCTTCAAAACCTAAACCTCTTGATCTTTAAATAATAAATTAAACACCTTATTTGTATTTATAAAATTAATGAATTAATCAGTGAAAATTTATATTTAAAATATTACATTCAATTTATGAGAAAATATGTTTTAACTGGAGGTAGCTTTGCCCTTTTGGCCTTACTATTGGGTGCTTTTGCAACTCATGCGCTTAAGGCGCATTTTTCGGCAGAAGTTTTAAAATCATTTCAAACCGGTATCAGATACATGATGTACCATGGTTTGGCACTGATGATTTTTTCAAAAATCTCTTGGGCAAGAAACCCAATTATTTACAGGCTTTTTTTTTGGGGCATTATACTTTTTTCCTTCAGTATCTTTATACTTTGTATTGCAAAGCTGACCCCTTTTGATTTTTCTTGGTTGGGTCCTGTCACTCCTATTGGAGGTGGTATGCTCATTATGGGATGGGCTTTACTGCTTTTGAAAACCTATCAAAATAAAAATCACTAATGGTGTCTTTACTTCCCGTTGTTGCTAATGTATTTTTCTATTGCCATAGTCATAGAAGGGGTGTCTGGAGTCGGCGCTTTGATATCGATTCTTAACTTCGCTTTATCTGCAGCAAGCACGGTAGCATTGCCATAGGCCGCAATTCGAGTATTGTTTTGTTCAAAATCAGGGAAATTCTTGAAAAGCGATTCTATACCTGAGGGACTGAAAAAGACTAAAACATCGTAGTATACATCTCTCAAATCAGATAGATCACTTACCATTGTTTTATACAATGGTGCACGAGTCCAGTCAATATTCATTTTATTTAGGCAATCTGGAATACTCGGATTGAGGACATCCGATGAGGGGAGCAAAAACTTTTCATCTCCAAACTTTTTGAAAACATCTTCTAAATCGTCAATACTTTTTTCTCCTACATAAATTTTACGTTTTCTGTATATAACATATTTTTGTAGATAATATGCTACCGCTTCAGATTGGCAAAAATATTTAGTGGAATCTGGAACCTTGTAACGCATCTCTTGAGTAATTCTAAAGAAATGATCTACTGCATTTCTACTAGTCAGAATGACATTGTCGAAGTCAGAAAAATTTATTTTTTGCAATCTAACTTCTTTTGCTGATAATCCTTCTACGTGAATAAAAGGGCGAAAGTCAATTTTTAGTTTGTGTTTTTCTTTTAATCTAGAGTAGGGAGACTTCTCGCTAGCAGGTTCGGGCTGGGAAATCAAAATAGTCTTCACTTTCATATTTCATCTAATTATTTCTATTTGTCTAATAAATTGACTTATAGAGCAAAAGCCAGGGCGAAATTTTGAACGTACAAAGATACAAAATTAAATAAACTAATCTATTCGGATTTGTTATAATGATTCTTAGATAAATGGTGAGGTGAGATAAAAACACGGAACATAGAATCATTAGAATAATTATAATTAGGAAGTTATTATTGTTAGGAAAACGGTAATAATAGGTCGAAAAAAAGAGAAGGGAATAGATGCTTATTATTGCGTAAAAGCTGATGCTTCTGAAAATAGTACGTAGATAGATTTCCGACTGATTTGCTAGCCTAAAAATGACTTTAAGTAAAAAATAGCGAATAAAAATTAATGCAGAAATAAATAGAAAAAAAATAATATATGAGATTCCTCCCAGTAAGGAAATCAGAATTTTTTCGTAAAAAAAATAACTCAAAAGAGTGATCGTAATCAATGAAATCATGGTTAGTGTCAGGTTGAACATATTTAAGGGGTTTACATACTTTTCTTTTTCATAAATTTTGAAATAGGTATTTGATCTCCAAAAAGAAACAAGAAGTTTGAATTGGTGGGGGTTAATCTTTAGGAGGTGAACACAAAGTGCAAAAATTAAAATTATTATTAAGGTGACCCAATCTTGTTGAGGTTCAAATTTTTCGGTCCATTGATACATGAAATAAAATTAAGGAAGTATTTTAATTCTTCATTTTATTTCACTCGATTTAGTATTTTTATGCTGGCCTATGGACAAAGCTTTAGTTATCATTCCTACATATAATGAGGTTGAAAACATCGAAATAATTGTTAAAAAGACCCTAGAGAGGAAAGATTTTGACATTTTAGTGGTCGATGATATGTCACCGGATGGTACTGCAGATGTGGTTTTAGAACTTAAAAAAAATTACAATAGTCGTCTTTTTTTAGAGCAACGCGCTTGTAAAGAAGGCTTGGGAAAGGCTTATATCCACGGCTTTAGGTGGGCATTAAAAAAAAAATACGACTTCATTTTTGAGATGGATGCTGATTTGTCTCACGACCCCAAAGAATTATCCCCAATGCTTGATTGCCTTAAATCTGAATTCGATTTAGTCATTGGATCACGATATGTCAAAGGGATTAATGTTGTCAATTGGCCTTTAAGTAGGATTTTATTGTCCTATTTCGCTTCTTTGTATGTAAGGGGGATTACTTTTATGCCCATTAAAGATCCCACAGCTGGNTTTGTCGGCTACACCCGAGAGGTTTTGGAGNATTTGGATNTTAAAAGAATTAATTTTGTAGGGTATGCCTTTCAAATTGAAATGAAATTTAAGATTTGGAGTAAAGGATNCAAATACAAGGAACATCCTATAATTTTTACNAATAGAGAACTGGGGGTTTCAAAAATGAATGGGAAAATAATTTGGGAGGCCCTTTATGCTGTTCTATTATTGAAGATAAAAAGTATATTTAATTNAACTTAATGAGAGAGATATTNATAAAAAAGGCCCAATTGGTCAATGAAGGTAAAGTTTCCCAAAAAGACCTTTTAATTAAAGGGGAGAAGATAGAGAAAATTGGCAATCACTTGTCACCCAATGGAAATGAGGAAATCATTGATGCTTCTGGTCTTTATTTATTGCCGGGTTGGATCGACGACCAGGTTCACTTTAGGGAGCCAGGTCTAACCCACAAAGCTACCATTGCTTCCGAGTCTCGAGCAGCCGTGGCTGGGGGGATTACCTCCTTTATTGATATGCCCAATACCAATCCTCAAACCACTACTCAAAAAGCCTTGAAAGATAAGTTGGATCTGGCATCAAATGTGTCTATCGCTAATTATGGGTTTCTTTTTGGAGGTACCAATGANAACTTGGAGGACATTAAGAATTTGGATGTCACACAAGCAGCAGGGCTGAAATTATTTTTGGGATCTTCTACCGGAAATATGTTAGTGGATAATGAGCAAGTATTGAAAAAAATTTTTTCCATCACTGATTTACCTATNGCCGTTCATTGCGAGGATGAAAANATNATCAGAAAAAACCTAGCNGAACAAATNGCCAAGTATGGAGNNGATATTCCAATTGAAAAGCACCCAGAGATTAGAAGCAAGGTTGCCTGTTATCGCTCCTCGTCTAGAGCCATTCAATTGGCCAGAGCCACTGGAGCTCGCTTGCATGTTTTTCATTTGTCTACGGCCATTGAAACCGAACTATTCTCCAACGAAAAACCATTGACTGAAAAGAAAATNACCGCTGAGGTCTGTGTTCATCATCTTTGGTTTTCGGAGGAAGACTATTCGCAAAAGGGCANTTTGATCAAATGGAATCCTGCAATAAAAAAAGTCAGTGACCGTGAAGCCTTATGGAAAGCTCTAAACGAGGACAAGATTGACGTGTTGGCTACAGACCATGCCCCACATACACTTGAGGAAAAGCAAAATTCTTACACTAATTCCCCTTCAGGTGGCCCCTTNGTTCAACATGCCTATCCTGCTNTGTTGACAGCCGTNATACAAGGAAGAACCACCATAGAAAAGCTGGTGGAAAAAGCCTGTCACAATCCCGCCATTTTATTTAAAATTCAAAATCGTGGTTTTCTTCGTGAAGGTTTTTTTGCCGATCTGGTTTTGGTAGATATGAATAAAAAATTTACTGTTNTCAAAGANGATTTGCTTTACCAATGCAAATGGTCTCCATTTGAGGGAACCACTTTTGAGGCCTCTATCATCAAAACTTTTGTCAATGGAAATTTGGTTTACGATCAAGGTAGAATAATTGAAAGCGCATTGGGGAAAAAACTTACTTTTGATCGATGAACATGAAAAAATTTATCGCAATGCTAATGTNNATTTTATTTTCCTGTTCAAATACAGGGGACAACAGGCCTCCAGAAAACCTGATCCCTCCCGACCAAATGAGCATGGTGATGCTAGATATTATTCTGATGAAAAATATCAAACGCGAGTCCTACAATGTGCTTGAAAAAAAAGATCTTTTGGTGGCGGAATACCTTTACGAAAAGTATGGAATCGATAGTGCTCAACTCGCCTCCAGTCAATCTTATTATGCCAAAAATCCCAAAAAATACTTACCTATTTTTGAAAAAGTTAAAATGAAATTCAAAAAGCTAAATGATAGTATCCAACAAACTATGCGCATCAGAGAGGAATAATGGGATTGGCCCAGGGCTGAAAATCGCATCAGTCGAAAATCAACTTTGTGATCTTTGAGTACTCAAAGTTGATGAATGATTTTATTTTATTTCCATTAATAGTTTTTTGATCATATTGACTAGAAATTATGGCACGTGTCAAAAAACGTTTTCTGATACCCAATAGTTGAATCAGGTGTTCTGTCAACCACAAGAAATACAAAAACCTTTTGGGAATAATAAAAACTCTTGGACTAAAATTCCCAGCTTTGAGAAGTGATCGTACCATGGCTTTACCAGTCCAATTTTCAGCTACCAAAATAAACCGTTCGTCTTTTATATTGGAATGCATCAATTCATACATTACAGTGATGACATCCTTAATATTTACAAAGGCATTGGTTCCAGGGGTACACCATCTCAAGCCGTTCTTGTATCGTTTCAGTAACCCTTCAATTGGGCTGTTTTTTCCCAGTACTATACCAGGATTGACAATAACCGCATTTAATCCCTCTTGCGTTGCTCTCCATACTTCCATTTCTCCTCCGTATTTAGAATAGGCATATGGATTTTTTTCGGTATTGTTGTCCCAGGGGGTGTTTTCATCTATTACCGGAAGCGAGGGGTCGTTACCCAGAGCGGCAATGGAACTGACATAGACCAATTTTTTAACGGAATGAGATAAACATAAATCGACTAGATAGGTAGACCCTTTTTCATTAATTTCAAGTAGCTTTTTAACATCGCTTTGAGCCAGGGAAATATAGCCGGCACAATGATAAACATAATCAATATCATCAAAGGCGACATCCAAACTCGGCAGGTCCCTAAAGTCGGCTTTTCTCCATATGATTTTGTCGTACCGCTTTCGGGCATCATCAAATTGTGATTTGAAACGTTTCCAAACTCTGCGTTTATTTGATTCATGTCGGAACATGGCCACTGGAAAAATGTCTTTTTCTGCTAAATGACACATCAAATGAGCACCAATAAAGCCCGTTGCACCGGTCACTAATATCATAAATTAAAACTAATGCTTTTTCAAGAATAATTTTTTGTTTTAGGGCATAAATCTATCTTTGCTAGTAAATCAAAGTAATGCAGAAAAATTTTGTAGAAGAACTTCGCTGGAGGGGCATGTTACACGATATTATGCCTGAAACAGAGGATCATTTGAACCAAAACATCACTACAGGATATATTGGTTTTGACCCCACTGCAGATTCTCTTCACATCGGCAGTTTGGTACAAATCATGATTTTGATTCACTTCCAGAGGTCAGGTCATCGGCCCATAGCTTTGGTAGGTGGTGCTACAGGAATGATTGGCGACCCAGCTGGTAAGTCAGACGAAAGAAATCTTTTGGATGCTGAGGCATTGCAAAAAAATGTAGAGGGGATAAGAAACCAACTCCAAAAATTCCTTGATTTT